>JBFFQS010000121.1:0-7322 GCA_041573315.1 Amylibacter sp.
CGCACACCGGGCAGGAACGACAGGGCGACGAGTCCCAGAGCCAGCGACCCATGTGCCGCGACCCCCAGCAGCGTGTCTGCCGCAAGCGACCGGCCGCTCATCCGGCTGACCAGCAGAGCGACCGTCACGGCGGCCAGCAGCACGCCCGCAGGGACCGAGATAGTGAACAGCAGCGACAGCGCCACGCCCAGTATCGCGGCATGCGAAATAGCGTCCCCGAAATAGGCCATCCGGCGCCAGACCACGAAACAGCCCAGCGGGCCGGCGGCCAGCGCCACACCCGTCGCGGCCAACGCGGCGCGGACCATGAAATCATCCAGCATGGTCGTGTTCCGCGTGGCTGTGGTGGTCGTGGTCATGATGATGGTCGTGCTCGTGGCGATAGAGCGCCAGCGCGCCGCCGGTGCCCTCGCCGAACAGGGCACGGTATTCAGGCGCTGCGGATACCACGGTCGGGGTACCTTCGCAGCAGATGTGGCCGTTCAGGCAAATCACCCGGTCCGAGGCGCTCATCACCACATGCAGGTCGTGGCTGATCATCAGAACGGCGCAGCGGAGCGATTGGCGGACCTGTTCGATCAGGCGATAGAACGCCGCCGTCGCCGGTTGGTCCAGACCTTGGGTCGCTTCGTCCAGAACCAGAATGTCGGGATCGCAGAGCAAAGCCTGCCCCAGCAGGACCCGCTGCATCTCTCCTCCCGACAGGTTGTCGATCTGGCGGTCCCGCAGGTCCCCGATGCCCAACTGATCCATAACAGGTTGGATTTTGTGCAGGTCCGTCTGGCCGGAAAGTTTCAGGAACCGCAGCACCGTCATCGGGATCAGGCTGGTATCGCCCAGCTTTTGCGGCACATAGCCGACACGCAGCTTCGCGGCCCGTTTGACGGTCCCCCGCGATGGCCCGAGCGCGCCGATAAGTACACGGGCAAAGCTTGTCTTCCCGGAACCGTTCGGGCCGACAATGGTGACGATCTCGCCTTTTTCGATGCTGAAGTTCACGCCGGTCAGAACCAGCGTGCGGCCATGCCGGACTTCGACATCAGTTGCGGTTATCAGGCTCATCGCGGCGCTGCTTCCTGGCACTTCGGGCAAAGGCCCTCGACTTCGCGGACCGTGGTCTCGACCTGAAATCCGGCAGCGGATGCGGCGCGTTTGACGGCGCTGTCGGCCGGATCGACGGTGCCTTCGGCCACAGTTTCGCAGCCACGGCAGATCATGAAGACCGGATCGTGGCCGCTGCTGGGATGGGCGCAGGCGACAAAGGCGTTCAGCTTCTGTATCTTGTGGACGAGGCCGGCCCCGACCCAGAAATCCAGCGCGCGATAGGCGACCGGCGGCTGCGAACCGAATCCTTCCGCCCGCAGGCGGTCGAGAACATCGTAAGCCCCCATGGCGCGGTGATGCTCGAGCAGAACCTCCAGCACACGCCGGCGCACTGGTGTCAGCCGAAGTTTGTGTTTTGCGCACAAATCTTCGGCCGCTTGCAGCGCGGATTTGACGCAATGGGCATGTTTGTGTGCCCGAAAGCTGCTGGCTTCGCCTTGATTTTTCATATCACGCTCTTGCTGTTTGAATTTGTAATAGTATAACATATCATTTCTGTAAATCGGAAATCTGGAAAGCGCGCTGCAATGACTCGAGTGAAAATCGTAAAGCTCTGGCTGCAGGCCTTGCTTATTGCCGGTCTGGCTGCCGTCACCGCAACTCAAGCCGGTCCCGCACCCCGCGTCGTGGCGGATATTGCGCCGGTACACTCTCTCGTGGCCCAGGTCATGGACGGGGTCGGAGAGCCTCAATTGATGTTACGCGCCGGGGCCTCGCCACACGACTATTCCATGAAACCATCAGAGGCGCGTATGCTGGAACAGGCCGATATCGTCGTCTGGACCGGTCCGTTGCTGACGCCATGGTTGCAGGATGCAATGGATGTATTGGCTCCGAACGCGGAACGCATCGCGTTTTCCGGTCTGGACGGATTAACGCTTTTGCCGTTCCGGACAGGCGTTCTGTTCGAGGGTCACGATCATGATCATGAGGCCGACGACCATGAAAAAGAGCAGGGCATTGACCCGCATATCTGGCTCGACCCGCACAACGCGGCGGTTCTGGTGCCGGAAGTGGCACGGGTCCTGTCCATACGCGACCCTGATAATGCCGCGCTCTACCAGTCCAACGCGCGGCGGACGCTGGACAGATTGGATCAACTCGAGTCAGACATCCATGCAGCCGTTACGCCCCTGCGGACGCGTCCTTTTCTCGTATTCCACGACGCGTACCACTACTTCGAGGCTCGCTTCGGCATCCCCGCCAGTGGCGCGGTTTCCCTGAGCGACGGTGTCAAACCGGGCGCGCACCGGATACGCGAGCTTCAGAAAACGATCAGGGATCAGGGGATCGTCTGTGTTTTCGCCGAACCGCAATTCGAGCCTAAACTCTTGCTCAGACTGACTGCGGGTACCGAAGTCCGGTCCGGCATACTCGACCCTGTCGGCGCAGCAATCGAACCCGGTATTGATCATTACGAACACCTGCTCCGCGCCCTCTCGGGCGGTCTTTCAGACTGCCTCAATCTCTAGCTACTTGGCCGCAGGAATTGCCGTCACGGCTTTCAGATAAGCCGCGATCGCGGCGCGGTCGCTGTCGGGCAGCCTGGCCAGGTTTTCGATCACATCGGCCATAGCGCCCGATGCCATGTCGAAATCGGGCCTGAACCCTGATTTCAGGTATCCGGCGATGTCATCCTCGCTCCAATCGGCAAGTCCGCCCGGGTCGTCGGTGATGTTCGGGATCGTTCCCGGACCGTCGGGGTTCGGCCCGCCTGCCAGCCATTTTCGATAGTCCAGACCCCCGAGCGCGTTTCGCGGCGTATGGCATTCGCCACAGTGTCCGGGTCCCTCGACCAGATACTGGCCGCGCAGCAGTTCCCCGGTCGGTTCATCGAAGCTTACGACCGGACCCGGTTTAACGAACATCAGTTTCCACAAGCCGAGCGTGCGCCGCACGTCAAACGGAAAAGCGACCTTGTGGCGCTGGCTCGGGCGGTCCGAGGCGGGTATGGTTTTCAGATAGGCATGCAGGTCCGCGATGTCCTGTGGCGCCATCCGCTGGTAGGAACTGTATGGAAAGGCCGGGTAGTAGTGCTCGCCAGAGGGTGAAACCCCCATTTGCATCGCATTCGCAAGATCGATCACCGACCAGCCCCCAATACCGCGATCCGGATCGGGAGAGATATTCGGTGCAACAAATGTGCCGAACTCCGTTGCGAATTGCCTGCCGCCTGCCAGTACGTATTTCTCTTCGCCCTTCGCGTCCGGGGCCGAGTGGCAGGAACTGCAGCCGCCGGTATAAAACACCTGCGCTCCTGCAGTGACGTCTCCGGTCAGACCGTCGTAGGTTTCAGGATCGACATAGGTCGGCGACGACAGAAACCACGCCACGATCAAGCCCAGAAGGGCCAGACCGGTCATGCGCTTGATAAAACGTGACATCGAGGCTCACCTGTATCGCTGTTCTGGCGCCGGACCCTGCGCCGGGCGGGCTATCGCCGCGATCATCTTGTCCAGAGAGATTGACCCGACGGGCTTGCCGTTTTGGACCACAATCGCAGACTGCGCCTGCGAATTGGCCAGAACCTGAAGCGCCTCTTCCATGGCGGTGGTCGCCTCGATTTCAGGGCCGTTGGCTGACGTTTGCTCCTTGTTCATGACAGAGCCGACCTGCAAGACGCGCGCGCGATTGATGTCCTGGATAAAGTCCGTAACATAAGCGTCCGCCGGTTTCAGTATAATCTCCTGCCCAGTCCCGCTCTGCACCATCCGCCCATCCCGCAGGATCGCGATATTCTCGCCGATGCGCAGGGCTTCGTCGAGGTCGTGGGTGATGAAGACGATGGTCTTGTGCAACTCGTCCTGAAGGTCCAGCAGCACGTCTTGCATATCGGTCCGGATCAGCGGGTCGAGCGCCGAGAACGCCTCGTCCATCAGCAGGATCTCTGCGTCCGTCGCCAGAGCGCGGGCCAGCCCGACGCGCTGTTGCATGCCGCCTGACAGTTGCGCCGGATAGTGCTGTTCAAAACCTTTCAGACCGACCCGCTCCAGCCAGCGCTGGGCGCGGTCTGTCGCCTGTTTTTCATCAACACCCTGTATCAGGACGCCGTAGAGCACGTTCTGCAGCACGGTTCTGTGCGGTAGCAAAGCGAATTTCTGGAATACCATGGAGGCCTTGAAACGGCGGAAGTCGCGCAGTTTTTCGGGCTTCATCGCCAGTACGTCTTCGCCGTCGATCAGAATCTCGCCCGAGGTCGGTTCGATCAGGCGGTTGATATGCCGGATCAGGGTGGACTTGCCGGAACCTGACAGGCCCATGATGACCTGAATTCCCGAGGCCGGAATGTCCAGATTGATGTTCTCCAGCCCGAGGACATGGTTGTGCTCTTCCAGCAAATCCGGTTTCGACAGGCCGTTCTTGACGTGAGCGACCATCGCGTCGGGGTTTTTGCCGAATATCTTGTACAAGTTGCGGATCGATATTTTCGTCTCAGACACCGTGGCCTCCTTCGCGATGCTTTTGAAGCCGCTTCCCGAAAGACTGGGAAACCCGGTCGAAGATGATTGCGATGGCGACGATAGCCAGCCCATTCATCATGCCGAGCGCGAGGTACTGGTTGGTCACGGCGCGCAGGACCGGAACGCCCAGACCGGGCACGCCGATCATCGAGGCGACGACGACCATGGACAGGGACATCATGATGGTCTGGTTCACGCCGGCAAAGATGTTGGGCAGCGCCAGAGGGATCTGCACACCCCAAAGCCGTTCGCGGCGACTGGCTCCGAAGGCGTCCGCCGCCTCCAGCACTTCGCTGTCGACCAGCCGGATGCCCAGATTCGTCAGCCGCACGATTGGCGGGATGGCATAGATCATCACCGCGATCAGGCCCGGAACCTTCCCGATACCCAGCAGCATGACCACGGGGATAAGGTAGACGAAACTCGGAATGGTCTGCATTATGTCGAGGATTGGCAGGATTGCCGACTGAACCCGGTTGCTGCGCGCCATCCAGATACCGACCGGAATGCCGATCGCGATGCACAGGATCGTCGCGACCGAGACGATCGCCAGCGTCGCCATCGTGTCTTCCCACATGTCCAGCCACCCGATCAGCAGGAAGCAGGCCACCGTGCCCGCCACCATTTTCCAACTGCGCGAGCCGACCCATGCGAACAGGCCCAGCAAGACCAGCATCAGCGGCCACGGCGTTGCGAGCAGCAGGTCCTGCAGCCATGCCAGAAATCTAAGGAGGGGGTAGAAAAACGCCTCCAGCGCCTCGCCGTACTCGCGGGAAAAATCCCGAAAGGACCCATCAATTCCCCTTTTGAGGTCGCGCAGTTCGGTCCGCCCCATTACCGGGGGGTCCGTCCAGGTCAGCTTGGACCAATCAATCATGCTCATTTTCACATCCGCCTGATCTTGAAACAAAAAAACCCACCAGTTTTATGAACTGGTGGGTTGTCTTCACGCATCCGCTCTACAGCGCCGCTTCGATCTTGGCTGCCGCTTCGTCGGAAACCCAGGGCTTCCAGACATCCTTGTGGCGGATCAGGAACTCAATGGCCGCATCCTCGCCGGAGGCCTGTTCCTCTTCCATGTAGAACAGCATGCCGTTCATGACGTCGCCCGGGAATACACGTTTCTTCAGATACTCTACGGCATCGCCGCCGCCTTTCACAAAGTCGTCGGTCACCACAGTGTGCACAGCGGAAACGGTGTAGGACGTCCGCTGCGGATTTTCACATTCCTCTGGTGTCAGGGCGATGCACTCGTTCCAGTTATCCGCACCGGCCCACGGGGTTTCCCAATCCAGCAGGTGCATGTTGTATTTGCCGACGATCGAGGTTGGCGACCAGTAATAGCCGATCCAGTTCTCGCCGCGTTCCGCGGCTTTTGCCAGCGATCCGTCCAGACCCGCGGCCGATCCGGGATCAACCAGTTTCCAGCCTTTTTCTTCCATGTCGAAGGCTCGGAAGAGGTTGGTGTTGGTGCGCTGGCATCCCCAACCGGCGGGGCAACCTACAAAAGCGCCTTTCTCGGGGTCTTCGGCGTCGGGGAACAGCTCGGGATGTTCAAGAACCTTTTCGACGGTATCGAGTTCCGGGTGCGCTTTAACGAAAGCGTCCGTCACCCACCAGCCTTCGCCGAGCCCCGTTATGGGCCCGAGGTTCACGGAATGAATGCGGCCTTCGGCAACGGCGGCCTCCAGCAGGTCACGCAGCGCATTTACCCATTGCTCGCCCGCGATCTGCGGCTCGCCCTTTTCGTTCATGGCGGTGAATATCTGGCTTGTGCCTCCGACGACGAGTTCAATGTCGCAGCCATAGCCCTCTTCGAGGATCACTTTGTCCACATTTGCCATCAACTCGCCCGAAGGCCAGTTGAATTCGGCCATCTTGAAACTGCCGCAGTCAGCCGCGGCGGCTGATGCCATTACGACCAGACCGGCCGTGGCGGCCATCAGGCCGGAAATTTGATTGCGCATTGTTAGCTCCCTGTTTTGTAAATGCCAATTTGCTTTGCTTTCAGGGCCGCTCCCTTGGCAGTCCCACGGCCATTTGAAGCAACTTAGCGAAATTGTCCCGATCAAATCAACAGCAACGCAAGGGAATTCCGGTAAGAAACCGCAGTTTCACATCGTTTTTATGGAAGGGCGCAAGTCAAGAAGTGTTATGCATTGTGCCAGCGTAAAATTTCATCAAGCAAATCGTGTTAGGAACATTCCAATGAAAAGACTTATTCTCGTCGGTTTCCTGTGCGGGCTGGCTGGCTTTGTACTGGGTAATGCGTTCTGGTATCTGGCGTCGCCGTTGTGGATCGACCGCGAAGTGTCCGAGAGCCTGAACCGGACGGAAGCTACCAGAGTTCTTGCCACCGGAAAATTCGCGGGAGCCGACGCTGCGCACCAGGGCAGCGGCAAGGCGGAGCTGATCGACACCGGATCCGGTGTGATTGTCCGTTTTTCCGAATTCGAGGTGACCAACGGGCCGGACCTGTATGTCTGGCTGGTGAGGGACGGCGGTATCACCGACAGTGGCGATGTAAAGGCCAGCGCCTGGCTTGACCTTGGTATTCTCAAGGGAAACATCGGGGACCAGAACTACAGCCTGCCGGCAGGAACCGATCCGTCGATGTATAAGACGGTGGTTGTGTGGTGCAAGCGGTTCGGGGTGTTGTTCGCGGCGGCGGAATTCTAGGAATTCTGGCGGCCTGACAGAAATCTTTGGTGCGGGCTCCGGCAAAACCGGAGCCCGCCGTTGTTAAAAGTCGGTCGA
>JBFFQS010000122.1:0-7249 GCA_041573315.1 Amylibacter sp.
AAGCCCTTGTCGATCCGGCTGGCGCGGACCTCGTCGATCAACAGATGCTCCGGCCCGAGCGGAAAGCCCAGATGCGGCCCGCCGAGCGGCACGTTCGCCTTGACCTGATCTTCCTTGCCATGCGGGCGCAGCCATGGCGGAGCCTGCTTCGGATAGGGCGGCTTGTAGCGGAACCCGCCGGGGCAATCGATCGAGCCCAGCAGGATTTGCAGGATATGGATCATGCGGCAGGTCTGAAACCCGTTCGAATGGGCAGAGATGCCGCGCATCGCATGCATCGAGATCGGACGACCGATCATCTTGTCGTGCTTGCGCCCGGCCCAGTCCGTCCACGGCTGGTCGATCACGACCTCCTGCTTGAACGCGACATCGGCCAGCTCGGCGGCGATGCTGCGGATATCCTCGGCCTTCAGGCCGGTCTGTTCGGCCACCGCCTCGGGGGCATACTCGTCCCCCAGATAGCGCTCGGCCATCAGTTCAAAGACGGGCCGCGCCGTGCGCCCGTCGGGCAGCTTGCGCGAGCCGGTCAGCGACGGCGAAATATCGGCTGAAGTCCCATCGCCGAAATCGCCGGTATTATTGTCCCAAACCAGCGGATTGCCGTTCTCGCCGCGCGCGAACAGCCCGTCGTCCGCCGCGCCCTTGTCCTGAATGACCAGCCACGGCGCGTTGGTATAGCGCACCAGATACTCCAGATCGACGGTCTTGTTGCGGAACAATTCGTGTATCAGCGCGCCGACGAACAACCCGTCAGTGCCGGGCCTGATGCCAACCCATTCGTCCGCGATGGCGTTGTAACCGGTGCGCACCGGATTGATCGAGACGACCTTTGCGCCCCGTTTCTTCAGCTTGCCGATGCCGATCTTGATCGGGTTCGAGGCATGATCCTCGGCGACGCCGAACAGCATGAAATACTTGGTGTGCTCCCAGTCGGGATCGCCGAACTCCCAGAACGCGCCGCCGAAAGTATACAGCCCGCCGGCCGCCATGTTCACCGAGCAGAAACCGCCATGCGCTGCGAAATTCGGCGTGCCATATTGCATCGCCCAAAAACCGGTCAGCGACTGGCTCTGGTCGCGGCCGGTGAAGAACGCCAGCTTGTGCGGATCGGTGTTGCGCGGCTTCGACAGCCAGCCGGTGGCGATGTCCAGCGCCTCGTCCCACGAAATTTCCTCGAATTCGCCGGATCCGCGCGGCCCCACGCGTTTCATCGGCGCGCGCAGCCGTGCGGGCGAGTAATGCTGCATGATCCCGGCAGAGCCCTTGCCGCACAGAACGCCCTTGTTCACAGGGTGGTTGCGGTTGCCGTCGATGTAGCGGACCTTGCCGTCCTTGATATGCACGTTTATGCCGCAGCGGCAGGCGCACATGTAACAGGTGGTCTGTTTGACCTCGTCCCCGGTTGGCGTGTTCAGCTCTATTTCCGGTTTCTTGTTCATCTGACCCGCCCGTTCTTAGTTTCGCCCGACAATACGAAAATCAAGTCTAGCACCTAGGGCCAGATTTGTAAGCCACATAGTCCAACTATGCAAGCGCTTACATTTTGCGCTACCCCTTCATCCTTTCCGCCTTCGGATCATACATCGGCCGCAGGCTGGCCTCGGCCTCGAAGCGCTGCCCCGCGACCTCGATCACATAGTCCGAGGCCAGAAGCTCCGCCGCCGATTCGCCCTTGCAGGGCACATAGCCCAGCCCGATCGACGCACCCAGCGCGTGGCCGTAGTTGCCCGAAGTCAGGTAGCTGACGATTTTTCCATCGCGCAGAATGGGTTCGTTGTGGAACAACATGACCTCGGGGTCGGTCATGCGGAACTGCACCAGACGGGTTTCCAGCCCCGCCTCGCGCTTGCGCATCACCGCGTCATAGCCGATGAAATCCGTCTTGTCCTTCGCCACGGCGAACCCCAGACCCGCCTCCAGCACATGGTCCTCGTCGGTGATGTCATGGCCGAAATGCCGGAACGCCTTTTCGATCCGGCAACTGTCCATGGCGTGCAACCCGCACAGCTTCAGCCCGTGCGGCCTGCCCGCCTCCGTGATCGCCTCATACACATGCGCCGCCTGATCGGTGGACACGTAAATCTCGAAGCCGAGCTCGCCGACGTAGGACACCCGGTGCGCGCGGCCCAGCCCCATGCCGATCTCGATCTCCCGGGCCGTCCCGAACGGGTGCGCCGCGTTGGAAAAATCGTCCGGCGAGCAGCCCGCGAGCACATCGCGCGCCTTCGGCCCCATGACACAGATCACCGATTCCCCCGCCGTCACGTCGAGGATCGCGACCGAGGCATCGCCCTGATGCCGCCGCAGCCAGTTCAGGTCGCGCCGGACCGTGGCCGCAGGAACCACCAGCAGGAAGGCGGTTTCCGACAGCCGCGTCACGGTCAGGTCGCACTCGATCCCGCCGCGCTCGTTCAGCATCTGCGTATAGACCAGCCTCCCTGCCGGAACATCGACCTGGTTGGCGCAGACCTTGCTCAGGAAACCGACCGCATCGCGGCCCTCGACCCGGATCTTGCCGAAAGACGACATGTCATACAGCCCGACGCCCTCGCGCAGCGCCATATGCTCGGCTTTCGCGTTCCCGAACCAGTTCTGGCCCTTCCAATCGTACACATACTCTGCCTTCTGCCCCTCGTTCGCGAACCAGTTGGCCCGCTCCCAGCCGGCGGTTTCGCCGAAACAGGCCCCTGCCGCCTTCAGGTGTTCGTGCAACGGCGATCGTCGCACCCCGCGCGAGGTTTCCGGCTGGCGATAGGGGAAATGGTCGGCATAAAGCAGCCCCAGCGTCTCGCTGACCCGCTCCTTGAGGTAGGACCGGTTTCGCTGAAACGGCTGCGCCCGCCGGATATCCGACTCCCACAGATCGAAGGGCGGGTAACCATTGTCCATCCACTCGGCCAGCGCCATGCCCGCGCCGCCAGAGGACACGATGCCGATGGAATTATACCCAGCCGCGACCCAGTAGCCCGACACCTCCGGCGCTTCGCCGAGGTAATAGCGGTCGTCGGGCGTGAAACTTTCCGGCCCGTTGAAAAAAGTGTGGATGCCGGCGGTTTCCAGCAGCGGCATGCGATTGACGCCCATTTCCAGTATCGGCTCGAAATGGTCGAAATCCTCGGGCAGCTGGTCGAACTCGAAATCTTCGGGAATACCGCCCATGCCCCAGGGCTTGGCCTTGCGCTCGAAGGCGCCGAACAGCATTTTTCCCGCGTCCTCCTTGTAATAGCCGCATTCGTCCGGCACCCGCAGGCTCGGCACGCGCCCCAACCCCTCGATGGCCTCGGTGACGATGTAAAAATGCTCGCAGGCATGCAGCGGCAGGGTCACGCCCGACCTGCCGGCGAGCTCGCGGGCCCACATGCCGCCGCAGTTAACGACCAGATCGGCTGCAATATGGCCCTGCTCCCCGCCGCGCGCCCAGCTGACGCCTGTGACGCGGTCATCGGACTGGTGCACCTCCGTCACCTTGACGCCCTCATGGATTTGCGCGCCGTTCATGCGCGCGCCCTTGGCCAGCGCCAGCGCGATATTGGCCGGATCGGCCTGCCCGTCCTTGGGGATGTAGACCGCCGCCTTCACGCCGTCGGTGTTCAAATGCGGATAAAGGTTTTCCAGCTCGCCGACCGACAGTTCCTGAACCTCGATATCGAAGGCCCGTGCAAGCCCCGCGTTGCGCAGGATTTCCTCGCGCCGGTGTTCGGTCAGCGCCACGGTGATCGAGCCGTTCTGCCGCATTCCCGTCGCCACGCCGGTTTCCGCCTCAAGCTCTGCGTAAAGCCCGGCGGAATATTTCGCCAGCCTCGTCTGGTTCCTGGAGCCGCGCAACTGCCCGATCAGCCCCGCCGCATGCCATGTCGTGCCGCTGGTCAGCTGCTTGCGCTCCAGCAGCACGATGTCCTGCCAGCCCTTCTTGGCCAGATGATAGGCCACCGAGCAGCCCGATACACCGCCGCCTATAATCACGACCCGGGCCTTGGAGGGAATGTCAGTCATCCACGTAATCCTGCATTTTCTGTTTATAGATCGCGACCAGTTCCGCCTCGGTCGCACCCATGTCATAGGCCGGGCTGGTCAGCAGTTCGGCCTCCGTCACCGGGATTTTCACGATCAGGTTGATCTTTTCGGCCAGCGCGCCCCATTCCTCTGCGTAGAGCGGGATCAGGGCCTCGAACTCCCCGGTTCCCCGGCGGATCAGCTCCGCCTTCCCGTGTACCCGCACCGCCTTGCGGTTCAGCGGGTTGAAGAAATTTATCGCCACCTCCGGCTGGGTGACGAGGTTGGTCACCGTGTGCGGCGCGCGGATTTCCCCGAAGGCGATGGTGCGGTCGTCCAGCACCACGAAGGTGCCGTTGGGCGAGACGTTGGGATGCCCGCCCACCGTCACCGTACCGACGAATCCCAGCCGCCATGTATTGATGATCTCGATCATGCGGGGAGTGAGTTTGTTGCTCATGCCTTGATCCTTTCGTTGTTCGGGTCCCAGAGCGGCCCGTCGGCTTGCACCGTGGCCGGACAGCGCTGCCCGTAGATTTCCACCTCGACCCGCGTCCCGGCCACGGCCAGATCGGCGCGGATCATGCCCAGCGCCAGCGAGGCATTGGCGCGATAGCCCCAGTCGCCGCTCGTGGTCTCGCCCACGACCTGACCGTCATGCCAGATCGTGGACATATATGGCGCGTCGCAATCGCCTGCCTCGACAATAAGCGTGACAAAGCGCTTCGTCACGCCCCGCTCGCGCTCCGCCAGCAGCGCCGCCTTGCCGGGAAAATCCTGCGGCTTGTCGAATTTCATGAACCGCTCCAGCCCGGCCTCCAGAAGCGTGTAATCCGTGGACAGGTCGCCCTTCCACGCGCGATAGCCCTTTTCGATGCGCAGGGAATTCAGCGCATACATCCCGAAAGGCACCGCGCCCGCGTCCAGCACCGCGTCATAGATCTCGGGCATGTCGGCGTTGGCCGCATGAACCTCCCAGCCCAGTTCCCCGGCAAAGGAAACCCGCGCCAGCGCGCAGCCAATCCCCGCCACTTTCGCCGGTTGGTGGCTCAGCCACGGCAGGCTCAGGTCGGCCTCGGCAATCGCGGCGAACAGATCGCGCGACTGCGGCCCCGTGACGATCAGCGTCGAATATTCCGTCGTGTGATCGGTCAGGCTCAGGCCCTTGCCCAGATTGTTTTTCAGATATTCGAAATCATGCCACTGCGCCGTCGCCGCCGTGATCAGGGTAAAGAAATCCTCGGCATGGCGCAGTATCGACATCTCGGTCAGAATCCGGCCGCGATGATCGGGGAAATATCCCAAATTCATCCGCCCGACCTTCGGCAAGCCGCCCGCGATCATGCCGCGCAGCCACTCCGCCGCGCCGTCGCCCGACAGGTTGAACCGTGAAAACCCCGGCAGGTCGAGCACGCCGACGCCGTCGCGCACCGCCTCGCATTCCTCGCGGATGCGCTGCGCCCACGGCCCTTCGCGTTCCCATGTCTGGGTCGCCTCCTCGCTGGTGTCGTCGCCCGGTTTCGCGAACCAGTTGGCCCGCTCCCAGCCGTTATAGGCTCCCATGACGCCGCCCAGCGCCACGACCTTGTCATGCACCGGAGACAGCTTTTTGTCCCGCCCGGCGGGCCATTCGTGATGCGGGAAGTGCATGGCGTATTCGTGGCCGTAGGTCTCCATCCCCTTGGCGATGCAGTACTCCCGGTCGGTGTGGTCGGTATAGCGGCGCGGATCGACGGCCCACATGTCCCATTCGGTCGCGCCCTCGGTCACCCATTCGGCCAGCACCTTGCCCGCGCCGCCCGCCTGCGCGATACCGAAGGTAAAGACGCAGGCCTCGAACGCGTTCGGCACGCCCGGCATCGGCCCCAGCAGCGGCAGCCCGTCGGGCGCATAGGGGATCGGCCCGTTGATCACTTTGCTGATCCCGCTCCTCCCCAGCAGCGGCACGCGGGCCATGGCGTCCTCGATATACCACTCCAGCCGGTCGAGGTCGTCGGGGTAGAGCTGGAAAGAGAAATCCTCGGGCATCGGATCGTCCGGCGTCACCCAATGCGCCTTGCAGTTGCGCTCGTAGGGGCCGAGGTTCAGCCCGGTCTTCTCCTGCCGCAGGTAATAGCTGCTGTCCACATCGCGCAGCAGCGGCAGCTTACCATGCCCGGCGGTATGCGCCGCGATCTCTGGGATTTCCTCGGTCAGCAGGTACTGGTGGCTCATCACCATCATCGGCACGGTGCGCCCGCCATAGGGCTTGAACCATTCCCCGACCCGCTGGGCATAATACCCTGCCGCGTTGACCACGAACTCGCATCGGATCTCGCCCTTTTCGGTCTCGACGATCCATTCGCCACCCTCTCGCCGCGCGCCGGTCGCGGGGCAGAACCGCAGGACCGTCGCGCCCATGTCCCGCGCGCCCTTGGCCAGCGCCTGCGTCAGCTGCGCCGGGTCCATGTCACCGTCGTACGGGTCCCACAACCCGCCCGCCAGATCATGCGTTTCCAGGAACGGATAGCGGTCTTTCAGGTCGGACAGCTGCATGATTTCAAGGTCCATGCCCTGATAGCGGCCCATCCCGCGGGCCCTCTGGAACTCGCGCATCCGCTCCTTGCCATGCGCCAGCCGGACCGATCCGGTAACGTGATAGTTCATCGGGTAATCGACCTCGGCGCCCAGCCGGCGGTACAGCTCCGTCGAATAGCGCTGCATGTTCATGATCGACCAGCTGGTCGAGAACGTCGGAATGTTGCCCGCCGCGTGCCACGTCGACCCCGCCGTCAGCTCGTTCTTTTCCAGAAGGACGCAATCCGTCCAGCCCGCTTTCGCCAGATGATAGAGCGACGACGCCCCCACCGCGCCGCCGCCAATGATCACGACCCGTGCCGTCGTCGGAAATTCGGCCATTTCAAACCCTTTGCTCAGTATGTATCCAGCTGCGGCAAGCCGTCAGCGATGTCGTAATAGTCGCCCTTGCCGGCGACGAAGATATGTTTCGACTGGCGCAGCCCGGTCGGCCCGTCCAGCGAGCCGCAGGCGACCGAGATGCCGTCCAACTTCGCCATGTCCCAGAACAGGCTCGAGCCGCATGACTTGCAGAACCCGCGCCGCGCGTGATCCGAGGACTGGTACCATTCCAGCCCGTCATCTCGGGTAAATGTAAGCTTGTCGCGCGGCACGTTGGTGAACGAAGCATAGTGTCCGCTGGTCTTGCGGCATTGCGTGCAGTGGCAGGCGAACGGCGGGCGCAGCTCTCCGGTCAGCT
>JBFFQS010000123.1:0-7235 GCA_041573315.1 Amylibacter sp.
GCGTTATAGAACACGAGCGTTGCCGCCAGCGGCAGGCCGAAAGGAAATTTCGAGAGGTCGCGATAGGACTCCCATCCCCGAATCACGGGTTCCAGCGCTGATAAGCGTCCCAAAGCGCGATGAAGCCACACCGCGAGCAGAGACATGACGCCCAGCGACATCATGATCACGCCATAGTCGCCGACAGCTACGAAAGCCGCCGAAGCGGCCGCGAATTTTCCGTCGCCGCCACCGACGCCCAGGAAGGTCGACAGAACGTAGCCGATGGTCAGAACCACCGCCGTTTGAAGCAGGCGGAAACCGAAATCAGGCAAGTCCAGTGCGAAAGGGCCGAGCAGCAGGAAGCTGGTAAACAGGCCCAGCACGACCCAGTTCGGGATTTTCATACGGGTCAGGTCAAAGGCCGCGCAGAGCACGCAAAACGGCAGCGTCGCCAGAAAGAAAACTATCGTCCAGACCGGAGACATCGCAATTAAAGGGCGACGTTCTGTCGAAGTGCTTCAAGCGTGCGAACCGCCTCTTTGAAGTGGCGCGGATGCGTGTCGATCGCTGTTTCCAGCAGGCCGCGGCCAATATCGGTGTCACCCTGTTTGATTGCCGTCAGCGCCAGCGTGTAGAGCAGTTCGGCCCGTTCGACCTCGGTCATAGGTATCACCGGCAGGATGTATTTGCGCTGCGATCCGCGCGCCAGTACCAGATTGTTCTTGGCGGTGAACAGTTCCTTGTCGTAAGTGATGGCGCGCAGGAACAGTTTTTCCGCCTCGCCGTATTTCTTGCGCGTCAGTTTGGAATAGCCCCAATTGTTCAGTACATTGGCGGGCTGCGTGGTCAGACCTGCAGCAGTTTCATAGAAACTGTCGGCCTTGACCCAGTTCTGCTGCGCATCGGCGACGATGGCTTCCAGTCTGTAGCGTTGAAAAGTTTCGATGGTCGGCGGCACGGCATTCAGTTGCGCTTCAGCGGCTTTCCATTCGCTCGTGCGGATCAGGCTCTCGGCATAATCCATGCGGTCCTTGTTTGACGCCTCGCCGCTTTCGATGATGGCCTCATAGACGGTATTTGCCTCTTCGGACCGTTTGGCGCGCGCAAGCGATTGCGCCAGACCGCGTTTGAGGTCGATCCGCTCCGGATCCTTGAGGGATGCGGCGCGGAAATAGTCCACGGACTCGTTCGGGTCCGCGACAGTCAGCATGATGTCGTTCAGGTTTGATTCATCCACAACGCCGATGACAGATCGTTCGGCGTTCTGATTGCCTTTGTTCGCGTCGCATGCCGACAGGGCCAGCACACCGGCCAGCAAGACTGTTGTTTTGACAGATAAGCGCATGGGTTGCCTTCCCGTAACTGCTCTTTATATCGGGTCGGGGGTCGACAGCAGCAGGTACCTGCCATTGCCGCGACGCACCAACTCGTATTCTTGTTGTTCTTGCTCCACAGAATACTGTGTATTCTCAAGTTTTGCGATAGCTCTGGTCAAATTTGACTGTATTTCGGCTGAATTGCCACTATCGAGCGCGAAGGCGAGGCGGAACACGCGCTCTGCCTCGCCGTCCTTGCCGAGGCTGGCCAGGACCACGCCCAGATTGTTCCAGGCCGGCACGAACTTGTCATCCTTCTCAAGTGCGAGTTCCAGCATCGTTTGGGCTTGCCCAAGGCGGCCAAGCTTCAGATTTGCGGAGCCGATGGCGCTGAGCACATCGACATTCAGGCCGTAGTCGCCGGCCGCGCGGGTATAGGCTTTGAGCGCCAGTTCGTATTCTCCTGCGGCCATCAGGCGGTGACCGACAATCAGTCCGTCGACCGCCTCGGTAACCGTTTCTGTTCCGGGCGGCGGCGGCGGGCCGTCGTTCAGGGGGTCAAGTCGCTTCGGCGCCGGTTCGCAGGCAAGCAGAGAAAAAGCGAGCAACGGAGCAAGACAGCAGCGAAATAGGCTTCGCAACGGACTAGTAGGCCTGGAAGAGATAGACGTAGATGTCATAGAGAGAAGGCCCGACGAGAATGACCAACAGCGGCGGAACGGTGAACATCATCGTTGCCAAGGTCATCTTGGTTGGCAGGGTGTTGGCCTTTTCCTCGGCCCGCATGACACGCTTGTCGCGCATTTCGGCGGCATAGATGCGCAGGGCTTCGCCGATCGTGGTGCCAAAGATCGCTGACTGGACCAGAACCGAAACGAAGGCCTTGATGTCGGAAACGCCCGACCGCTCTGCGAAGTCGCGCAACACGGTCGCACGTTCCTTGCCGGCACGGATTTCATTCGAAACGATGGTCAGTTCCTCGGACAGGGTGGGGTAGGAGGCTGCGCTTTCGCGGGCAACCCGCTGGATCGTCTGGTCGAGCGACTGGCCCGCTTCGATACAGACGAGCATCAGGTCGAGAGTGTCGGGAAACCCTTGAACCAGTTCTTCCTGACGGGTCTGACGCCTGCGTTCAACCCAGTAGGAAGGAAAGTAGTAGCCGACAAAAGCCGGACCCATCGTTTTCGCGACAGCCAAGAGCATATCAGGCTCGGGCGCCAGCAGGAACGTGTAGAGCGCCCCGCCGGCCAATCCGACCATGCCGAGCAGGAACTGCGCAAAGTGATACGTGCGCACGGCGGACCGCGTGCGGTATCCGGCTTGCACCAGTTTCAGGCGCCTTTGGGTAAATTCCTTCTGGTTCTGCGGTTCCAGATAGGCCGAAAACCGGTCCAGATTGTTTTTACCCTCGCCACCGGCGCGCAGGCTGATGTTTGATTTCTTTCCGCGACGGCTGCCCTGGTAATTGGAGCCCTGGATCTTGTCGAACGGGTCGGCCCGCTTGGTGACGAACATCGGCAGGGTGATGATGATCGCGAACAGCCCGATGAACCCGAGCAGAAGAATGGGGCCAAACCCCCCAAACGTCGCTGTCATAAATGTCCAAATGTTTTCGATCATCTTTTCTACCGATTAAACCTTGATGTTCACCATGGCGCGCATGACGAATATGTTGACGGTCAGCATGACCCCCACGAAAACCGCGCAGGGTACGAAATAGACAGTGCCGCGAACCGCATCGTAGTAGCCGGGCTGGGTGACGTTGACCATCAGCAGCGCGGCAAAGGGAAAGCCGGACAGGAACCAGCCTGACCATTTTGCCTCTGCCGTGATCGCGCGGACGCGACGGAAGAGCTTGAAGCGGGCACGGATCACCTTGGACAAGCCGTCGAGAATCTCGGCCAGGTTGCCGCCGGAACGGGACTGGATCGCCACGGCGACCGCCAGAAACCTCAGATCGGGCACATCGACGCGGGTCGCCATGCCCTCCAACGCCGCGTTCACGTCCATACCATAGGTCGCCTCGTCGGAAATCAGGCCGAATTCCGAGCCGACCGGATCAGGCATTTCTTCGGCTACAACGTTGATAGAATTAGCAAAAGGGTGCCCGACACGCAGCGAACGCACGATCAGGTCAACCGCGTCCGGCAGTTGCTCTTCGAACATGGAAATCCGCTTTGCGGCCTTGCGGTGAAGCCACGCGAACACACCGCCGAAACCCATGACAAGGCTGACCGCGATCGCGGTAATCGGGCCGGATGCGGTGAAGATCAGCAGCATCACGAAGCTGAAGGCCGAGACCACCAGCATCACTGCGATCAGCGCGCGCGGCGAGAATGCGACGTTGGCCTGGGCGGCCTTCTTGCTGAGGATCGAGAAAAGCGGGAACTTGAAGCCCGACAGGTGCTGTTCGCGTTCCTTGCGCAGGGTGTTGAGCACCTCTTCGTGGCCCTTGCCCTGTTCCAGCAGCGCGAGACGCCGGTTCATGCGGTTGTTCGTGCGGATCGAATTGCCGAAGGCCATCAGGTAGATACCCTCTACGATCAGCAGGACGCCGACGAAGATAAGAATGAATGTGATTGCCTGGAGTCCCATGTCCCGTTCCTATTGCGCCGCGCGGGTGTAAATGCTGGTCGGCAGGTTGTAGCCCCACTGTTCGAAGCGTTTCGTATGGATAGAGCGAAGGCCTGTGGGCAGGAATTCGCCAATGATCTTGCCGTCACTGCTTGTGTTCTGGACCTCGAATTTAAAAATATCCTGCATCGAGACCACTTCGCCTTCCATGCCCGCCATTTCCGAGATTGCAACCATGCGGCGTGAACCGTCCTGCAAACGCTTGACCTGCACGACGACGTCGAGCGCCGAGGAAATCTGGGCGCGCGTCGCCCGCAGGGGCATGTCGACGCCTGACATCATGATCATGTTTTCCAGACGCGACAGCGCATCGCGCGGAGAGTTGGCGTGGATCGTCGTCATCGAGCCGTCGTGACCGGTATTCATGGCCTGAAGCATGTCGATAACCTCGTCGCCGCGCGTCTCGCCGACGATTATCCGGTCGGGCCGCATCCGCAGGGCGTTGCGCAGCAGGTCGCGCTGGCTGACCTCGCCGCGTCCCTCGACGTTGGGCGGGCGGCTTTCCATGCGGGCCACGTGGATCTGCTTTAATTGGAGTTCCGCCGTATCCTCGATCGTTGCGATACGTTCGTCATTGTCGATAAAGCTCGACAGGGCGTTCAGCGTCGTCGTTTTACCGGAACCGGTACCGCCCGATACAAGAATGTTCAGCCGGCAGGCGACGGCGGCCTGAAGATAGGCGGCCATCTCGTCGCTCATGGCGCCGAATTCGACCAGCTTGTCGATGCTGAGTTTCTCGTTCTTGAATTTCCGGATGGAAACCAGCGCCCCGTCTACCGCAATCGGCGGGACCATGGCGTTGAAACGCGAGCCGTCCTTGAGGCGGGCGTCGACATAAGGGTGGCTTTCGTCGATCCGCCGGCCAACGGCGGACACGATCTTGTCGATCACCCGCATCAGGTGCTTTTCGGTGCTGAATTCCGTATCTGTCAGTTCCAGCAGGCCATCGCGTTCGACGAAAACCTGCTTGTGGCCGTTGATCAGAATATCGTTCACGCTGTCATCGCGGAGAAGCGGCTCCAGCGGCCCGAGGCCGGTTACCTCGTCGAACAGTTCCTGATTGAGTTGATCGCGTTCCTGACGGTTCAGCACGATGCCGGCTTCTTGCAAGCCGTCGCCGGTAATGGCCGAGATCTCCCGGCGCAGGTCGGCTTCGGGCGCGTTTTCGATGGCGGCGAGGTTCAGGGTCTCCAGAAGCCGGGTGTGCATTTCGGAACGGACGGCGCGCAACTTGTCGGCGCGCGGGTCCAACATTTTCATTTTCAGAGGGGCGGTTGGCCGAACGATTGTAGACGATTTGGCCATGGCCGGAGCGGCGGCTGGCTCTGGTTTTGGAGCCGCGCCGGGCGCCGGAGCGGCGCGATTGCTGGAAACATTTGCTCTGCTTACACGTTTAAACATTTTCCACCCTTGCTATTCGGTACTCAGGCCTCTTCTCTGGCAAGCTCCGAGAGCGTTGCCGAAATTCTGTGTATTTCCTTGCGCATCGGGTTCTTCTTGGCGACGGACGCCAGAGGAGAGCCGTGGTCGCAGGCATTCAAGATCTGCTTGCCGCCGTCGGGCAGGAGCCACCGGAAATCCACATCCAGACTGTCCGCCATCCGCTTGACCCGGGATTTGCCGCCAAGGTCCGTTGCCTTCGGTGCACGGTTCAGAACGAACTGAACCTTTTCGAACGGCATTTCATCGGCTTTCAGCGCGCGCATGAAGCGCAGTGTGTTCTGCGCAGAGCGCATGTCCATTTCCAGTACGCCGAAGAACAACTGGGATTTTTCAAGCACGACCTCGGTCCAGCTGACAATCGCCGTCGGCAGATCAATGATGATGAAGTCGTAGTTCTGAGACGCGACCTCGATGATCTTGGCGATCTCTTCGGGCGAGATGAACTCCAGCGGCAGGCTGTCCTGCGGCGCCGACAGCACATCGAGCGTGCGGTCGAATTTGTGCATCGCCTGCAACAGCGCATCGGAGTCGATATTGGCGGCGTTGGTCAGTAACTCGTAAGAGGCCTCCGACTTCGGAACGTCCAGATACGTGGAAACCGAGCCGAACTGGAAATCAAAATCGAGGATACAGACGGTCTTGCCGTCGTTTTCAACATTCTTCTGCAGTTCCCAAGCCAGATTGACGGCGAAGGTCGAAGCGCCGACGCCTCCGGACAGGCCATAAACTGGAAATATGATGCCCTGACGCCTGCCGACTTTGGGGGCTGGAGGCGGAACTGCGCCCTCTGGCGCTGCCGAAACCGGTCCCGCAGCCTGGGCCGGTTGTGATTGCGCCTCGTTCAGGCGCTCCAGCGTTTCATGAAAAGCGTTCGGGGGCAGAGGGTAGGGCAGGAAATCATCCGCGCCGCCGCGGATCAGGCGGTGCAGCGCGCGTGGCCCCAGATCGTCGGTGACCAGTATGACCTTCAGACCGATTTTCTTGGCCTCTTTGACGGTTTCCTCGATCGCTTCGAGGTTTTCCTCGTCCTGCTTGTTGATGGCGATCACCGCCGTGTGCAGGTCCTTTGCATGCGGGCTGTTCAGAATGCCGACGACATCCGTGAATTCGAGACCGCCCCAGGCTTCGCCAAACTCCCGCTCAAGATCGTCGATCAGAAGCTCGAAATCTTCGAGATTGCGCGCTACGGCGCAGGCCACGATCTTTGCTTGCTTGGGGGTGTCTTCCTGGTCGCTCATTAGGCTGAACTCTTCATTTTATCGTTGTTGTTCCGGTATCCGTTTTTCGGACGCTTCTTTTTGGACTAAACAGTCATTTTGGCCAATTTGAGGCGGCGACTGAAAAAAACCGAGTAATTCACGTTTCTGCAACAAAAGAGGAGGCCTTGCCGGCCTCCTGCAAATTTGCTGAGCGCTTCCACTATATTCCACCCGAAGCGGGCGCATCTGTGGTTGTCGCTGTGTATTCGTTGTAGATGCGAACCGCATATTTCCCGTCAAGTTCGCCGCCGTCCTTGCGGAAGAAGCCCGATACCTCGGTGACAGTGCGGCGGTTCTCGCGGTTCGGTGCTTCGGTCAGTACGACCGGCCGGGTTTCGCCGTAGGAGGCGACCGCCTCGACCTTCTTGCGATCGACGCCCTTGGAAATCAGGTAATTGACGGCGGCATTTGCGCGCCGCTGGCCGAGTCGCTGGGTGTAGGCGTTAGTGCCCACCTTGTCGGTGTGTCCGTAGACCCTGAACTTGATTTTCGGATGCGCCATGATCCAGGCGGCCTGTTGGTCCAGGGCGGCGCGGGCCTCTGCGTCCAGATCCCATTTGTTGAATTCGAACTTGATCCGTGCCGGAACCTCGTTCGCGAA
>JBFFQS010000124.1:0-7049 GCA_041573315.1 Amylibacter sp.
CCAAGATGCAGATAAGTATACGAAACAATTTCACGTCCACCCCAAATTAAAGCGCACAACGGTGCGCCTGCTTTGACCTGTTCTGCCGGTTTCCGAGTCCGGCCAGCGCAACCGTCAGTCCAAATTCCCGCTTTGGCTCCGCTATACCAGAGGCAGCGAATTCAAGCGAGAGCGAAAAGTTTATGTCAACGCACTCGTTTTTGTACCGGACTCCTAACTCGCCTTCAATCGCTTCGCCGGAATTGAGATTCTGGCGCCAGTCCACCGAGTATGTCCAGTTTTCGTTCCGGAGATAGTCGAGGTCCAGATGAATTTCGTGTTGCTTGTCACTCTCGTTCAGGATCACATCTTCTTCCAGCCAGACGTAGGTTGCCGTGGCGTCCCACTTGCCGGACGAGTAAGAGACCTGGGTCTCGTTCTTGGAAATATTGAAATCGTCGTCGAACAAGCTGCGGTTAATCACGTCGAATTTGTCGGGAAATGTCAAAAAGAACGAACTTGCGTAGTCCGATTGCCGGCCGCTCAGGCCCGACGTGTTGGTTTCGTCGAACTGTCCCAGATCTTTGGCCCGGAAAACACGCCCGAGAGTCATGCCGTAAGACCATCCTGCAGTGTTATAGCGCCTGTAGGCGACGCCCAGGTTGAGCCGAAGGCCGCTTTCGGTTTTGTCAAAGCCTGGAAAACGATTGTAGGAAAACAGGTTGGCCTGTTCAAATTCCACCTGATCGCTGTCTTCGTTGATGGCAGAACCGGATCTGTCCGGCGACCAGACCAGTTGGGCCATCGGTTCTATGACATGGGTTACGCTTCCAACCTGTCTTGCCAGTGGCCAGCTGATGTCCGTCGCCGCAAGCGGCACAAATTCCGTTTCCGTGATCGAGCCGTAGTCGAGGTGGTTGTGGGTGGAGTACAGATTGCCAGTTGCCGCTGCGTAATAGCTGCCAATCAAACCGGCGTCGCTCTGCCAGTTCCTGCGCCAGTTGACGCCGCCGCCGACGCGCACGAATTCGTTGTTCTTTTCGCGCAGCAGGGTCACGGAGTTCATCTGATAAGAAATCGTCCCGCCGAAGAGCGTGTCGTCCAGCCGCTTACGGTAATACACTTCGGGCAGAACAACAGGGATTTCCTCGTCGATTTCGTTGCTCCGCAAGCTTTGTATGCGGGAAGCTCCGATACTGAAATAGCTGGCATTCGTCGTCCGGTTAAGATCGATGAATGAAGACAACCTGTCCTCGTCGCCAAACCCGTATTGTTTTCGGAACGTGTCGTCGCTGGCGACCTCGACGCCAAATGAAAGCCTGTAGTCATTTCGGAGCCGGAATTGTCCGTCGGCAGCAACAAATCCCCGAAAGCTCGTCTGCGACAGCGGATCGGCGAGGGCGATCGCGCCGCCGACAGTTATATCGCCGTTGCGCAGAGCCCGCCGGTACCGGGCTTCGAGATAGGCGCTTTCTTTGGAAGAAATGAATGGCGTCAGCGTCAGATCGGCATGTTCTCCAAGTGTGATGAAAAACGGAACCTCGAGGCCATAGCCGAGCGTGTTCGACGTTGAGAATTGCGGAACCAGAAAACCGGTTGCACGGTCTTCGGATGGATCGGGAACACGTAATCTGGGTGCATAGAAAATCGGAAAGCCGAGGAACTCGAGTCTTGCCTCTTCGAAATATATACGTTTTCGGTCTTCGTCGTGGATGATCCGCTTTGCCCGGATCTGCCAAAACGGCGTTTCGTTCTTGTCGCAAATGTAACAGGAACTCGCCACGGCCTTGTTGAAGACATTGAAGCGACCTTCCGTACGCTGGTATTCTGCCGATGCAAACTGAAGTTGTTCCTGCAAAAGGACCTGGGCACCCTTGATCAGACCGTTCTCGAGGTTCAGATCGAAGATTGCCGAAGCAGCCGCCAGGGTCAATTCCTGTTGGGAATTCAGAACCAGCGGCTCGCTAATCTCAATGCGGTTGTCTTTTTGATAGAAGACCACCTCGTTGGTCCGCAGCACGCCCTTGCTGAAATAAATCTCTACGTTTCCGGTAGCCGACAATTTGCCGGTGCGCGGATCGAATGTCACCCTGTCCGCCAGAAGAGCGATTTTCTCTGTGGCTGGTTCGGCACGGGCCGGAACCATATCCAGAGCCACCGCGACGGCAAGGGCCCATAACAGCAACGACACTATTTTAACGCGCGACCACAACTACCCGTCCTCCAGATGCAGAAGTAACCCGAACGCCAAGAGCAACGCTGCAACGGGCGGTATCCACGCCGCCATTATGGCAGGTATCTCTCCGGCCTGGCCAAGTGTAAGTGCAAGATTTTGCAAAAAATACATCGAAAATCCAAACAACAGGGCCAGCAGTACCGATATGCCGAGGTTGCCGAGGCGCGCGTTTTGCAGCGTAAAGATCGCCCCGATCAACAACATAGCCATGAACAGCACTGGCCTGACCATCTGCGTTTGCAGATGTACCTTATGCGCCACCGACGAAAAACCGGCGGCCTCCATCGCCGCAATGGCCGCGGGTAGTTCCCAGACATTCAGCGACTCGGGTGCAGGATAGCCTTTCAAGATCTGCGCCTGAGTTATGGTCAGCGGAATTCTATGCAACGTGAACGGCCTTGCACGCAGTTCGGGATTGTCGACGGCGCGTCCCAGTTGCCAGATCTTTCCATCCGCCAGCAACCACTCGGTTTCGCGAATATAGGCTGTCCTTGCCTCAATCCGGCGGGAAACGCGCCCGCCGCTGTCAAATTCCATAACGCTGACGTGATGCAAAACGGCCCCGGCCTCGCTGGCGCTTTGGGCGTTGACGACGACGTGGCCATATTGGGTCTTCTGCCGCATCCATACGCCTGCATCCGTAACCGTGATCGTTTCCGCCGGACCGCCGATATAGCGCTGCTTCAATAGTTGATAGCGTTGATCCAGTCTTGCTGCCAGCGGGTCGAAAACCAAAATCGCAAGAATGCCCAGCAGGAAGGCAAGCGCAATCGGGACCCGCAGGCTGCGCATTGCCGACACGCCCGCCGAACGTGCCACGACAAATTCATTCGATCGCGCCATCGAGAGGCAGAAAGTCAGGCTGGCCAGCATGATTACCAGCGGAAGCGCCTGGCTCATTATCACCGGCATATGAGTAAGCGCCAGAACGACCGAGTTCTCGAAGCTTGCGCCGATGCTCGAAAACCGCCTGATCGTCTCCAGCAGTTCAACCAGAAAAACCAGCAGGACGATAATCAGGAACACGCGGATAAAATCCCGCAGGAAGCGACGTCCGAGGTACAGGGCAAAGGTCATGCTGTCACCGTGCGAGGCTTGTGCCGCTGACGCGATCCTTCGCGGCTGCCGATCCACAGAAGGGCTATGCTTATACCGATGGCGAACACGATGGGTATATAGATGATCCAGATCGCGATATCCGTCTTTAAGGTCATGGATACCAATGCGCCCTGCATGGAGTTGACCGCGATCATCAGCAAAACCGCACCGAGAATCCGGGCCAGAAACCCGGTCCGCCGGAAGCCGCCCATCAGCAGAGCCGCAACTCCGAGCAATGGCGCGACCAATGCCATCAGCGCATCAAGAACGCGTGTGTGCAAAGCGCTTGCGATCATTTCGCGGGTGAGCGAGGGCACGATGCTGCCGGCTCTGTCCGACAGCAGCGCGACGGTTGTCAGGTCGCCGGTTCCGGCGCTCCGCTTCGCGCCAAAATTTCCGAACCGTGACAGGTCATAGGAAAATGTGTCGAACTGAACCACGCCCAGGGCGTCCGTAGTCTGATCCAGCCTCTGAACGCTGCCGTCCAAAAGGACTATTTTCGCGCTGCTCGTGTCCTGCACGACCTGTCCCTGAAGCGACGTATACAGCGTTTCGTTGCCCGACTCATCGGTTTCGCGGATGAGCACATCCCGCAATTCGCCATTCGCGCCTGTAAACCCGAAAAAGAAAGTCACGGTTTCATCCGGGCTGATGAACTCGCCCTCTTTCACGATCTGGGCAAGGAATTCCTGCCTGATTTCGAATTGCCGCTGGGAAAACTTGTCGGAAGCAACCGGTGTCAAAAAATGCGACATGAGCGACAGCAGCAGAAAGCACAGCGCGCCGAAGAAAATGTAGGGGACGGCCAGCCGAAACGGCCCGAGGCCCGCGCTCATCATTATGACCAGTTCGCTTTCACTGAACAACCTGTTGGTTACATAGACCGCCGCCGCGAAGCCTGCGAGCGCTACGACGCGCTGAAGCACCGGCGGTACGAGCAAGGCGCTGATTTCGAGAAAGACCATGCCGGACTGCCCGTTGCCCACAACGAGATCAATGATCCTTACTGCTTGATTAAGCCACAATATCCCGCAGAATATCACGAGGAAGAACATGAAAGGGCCGAACAGCTGGCTCAGAATATATCGATCCAACCGTGTCAATCTGATCCCTTTTAAAGCTGTCCCCATAACTTTGTTTTGACCTAACCTATTTTTTCGGTTCGCAATAGACCTTTATGGTGTTCCGCGCGGAATCGCGCTAGTTCTTTCCTATCTAATTGCAAAACTGGAGCAGTGCCAATGACCGAGCCGATTCATCCTCAATTTATCGAACATGACCTTGATGAAATTGCGGGGTTCAAGGGACGGCTGGTCGTATTTGTCGGCAAACAGGCGACGCTGGATCGCTATGGCCGCCGGGTTAACCGTCTTTGCAAGGGCGCTCTGTCAAAATTCGTCAACAGCGCGGCTTTTGAGAAGCTGACCAAGGGCCAATGCCTCGCTCTGTCTTCGCCGGTTGGCGTCGCGGCAGATGGCATCATAGTCTGTAAACTCGAACGTCGCCCGAAGCCACTGACGGCAAGGCGCGCAGGGGCCGCGATTGCGAAGGCGGCGAACGACAGCAACCTGCTGTTGCTGGCCGGCACAAATTCGCGATCTGCCGAGATCACATACGGGGTCTGCCTGCGCCGGTATGATTTCAGCGTTCACAAGTCTTCGGACGCGCCGGCGGCGATTTCAGTGACCGTCATGTTGATGAAACACAAAGAAGTCGCAGCGGAATACACTGAAAAGGCGGCGTTGGCCGAGGGTACGTTCTTTACCCGGGATTTGGTGAACGAACCGGCGAACGTGCTGACCACGACAGAGTTCGCCGACCGCCTGCTGAAACTCCGCGAACTGGGTGTCGAGGTAAAGGTTCTTGAGGAAAAGGACCTTGAAAAGCTTGGCATGCGCTCTTTGCTTGGGGTCGGTCTCGGTTCCGAAAGCCCGACCAAGATGGTGGTGATGTCGTGGAACGGCGGCGGCAAGGAAGCGCCGTTCGCGCTGGTCGGCAAGGGGGTCGTGTTCGACACCGGCGGAATTTCCATCAAGCCGTCCGGCGGCATGGAGCTCATGACGATGGACATGGGCGGCGCGGGTGTTGTCGCGGGCGTCATGAAGACGCTGGCCCTGCGCAAGGCCAAGGCGAATGTAGTCGGGCTGGTTGGGCTGGTCGAGAACATGCCGGACGGCAAGGCGCAGCGTCCGGGCGATATCGTAAAATCCATGAAGGGCGACACGATCGAGGTGATCAACACCGATGCCGAGGGACGCTTGGTTCTGGCCGACGTCCTTTGGTACGCGCAGCAGACCTTCAAGCCCACCGGCGTGATCAATCTGGCGACGCTGACCGGTGCCATTATCGTCGCTCTCGGCCATGAAAACGCGGGCGTCTTTTCCAACGACGACGAGCTGTGCAAGAAATTCATGCGGGCCGCGAAGGACGAAGACGAAGGCGCATGGCGGATGCCGCTGGGCAAGGCCTATGACAAGCTGATCGACTCGAATTTCGCGGATGTGAAGAACACCGGAGGCCGCGACGCGGGCTCGATCACCGCCGCGCAATTCCTGCAAAGGTTCATCGAGCCGGACATGCCGTGGATTCATCTGGATATCGCCGGTGTCGCCGCGACCAAGAAAGACACCGAGTTCGCCCCCAAGGGCGCGTCCGGCTGGGGTGTGCGCGCTCTGAACCGGCTGATCGCGGACAATTACGAGGCATAGCTTGGCTGAGGTCTTTTTCTATCACCTGACCCAAACGCCGCTGGAACGCGTGCTGCCCGACCTGCTGGAGCGCTGCCTCCTGCGGGACTGGCGTGTTTGCGTGCGTGGCGCGGACGAAAAACGCTTGTCTTGGCTGGACGACCGGATCTGGATGCATCAGGACGAGGGTTTCCTGCCGCACGGTCAGGCCGGTGGCCCGCATGACGCGCTTCAGCCGATCCTGCTGACCACGGGGGCGGCTGCAAATCTGGCGGATGTCCTGATGTTGATCGACGGATCGAAACCCGACCTGGCCGAGATCGCAGATTTCGAACGCGTCTGCATCCTGTTCGACGGCAACTCCGACACTGCGGTCGATGCGGCCCGCGGGCATTGGAAGGCAGTGGCCGAAGCCAGGCTATCGGCGCAATACTGGGCGCAGGATGACGGCAGATGGCAGAAGAAGGCCGAGAGCAAGCCTAGCGTGTGAGGAACATCTCGTCGCCGGAAATACGGACCTCGGAGAAACGGTTCAGATAGGACATGCCGAGCAGCGACCCGAACAGGTCTCCTTCGTTCACGGAGGCAGTCAGGCCATAGTCGGTAATATCGCCCAGCTTGACGACCTCCAACCGCACATCCGCCGTACGCACGGCACCGTTCGCGGTGCTCGCACGCCCGTAATAACGCAGCTCATTCGGATCGAAGCCGATCCGCACAGCATCGCGCTGGGTCAGGACGATCTCGCTGGCGCCGGTGTCTACGATGAAATCCACCGGAACGCCGTTCACCTGCAACCGTGCCTGGAAATGGCCGTCCGGCGACCGCCGCAGCACAACCGAATCCTGTGAAAGCACAAATGTCGTTTTTGGCGTAAGCTGATCACGGAGAACGTCGCGGAATCCGTGGGCGGTTATCAGTCCCAGAAAGATCAGAAACCAGATTGCCATCTGTTGCAGAGACTGGCTCAGGCGGTTCCGGTTGGCCGCGAACAGCCAGATCGACAGCGCCAGCAACAGCAGCGACAGATATGCCAACCGCCCGATGTC
>JBFFQS010000125.1:0-7044 GCA_041573315.1 Amylibacter sp.
CGCTGGACGGCGTGGTTCTGGATATCGGCGTGTCCTCGATGCAGATCGATCAGGCCGAGCGCGGCTTTTCCTTCATGAAGGACGGCCCGCTGGACATGCGCATGTCGCAGCAGGGCATGTCGGCGGCCGACATTGTCAATCTGGCCGAAGAGGGCGCTCTGGCCGATGTGCTGTTCCAGTTCGGCGAGGAACGCGCCTCTCGCCGGATCGCGCGGAACATCGTCAGGGCCCGCGCCACCGCGCCGATCCTGACGACCGGTCAACTGGTTGAGATCATAGAGAAATCCCTGCCGCGCCCGAAGCCGGGGCAGGTGCATCCCGCGACGCGGACCTTTCAGGCGCTGCGCATCGCGGTCAATGACGAGCTGGGCCAGCTGGTTCAGGGCTTGACGGCGTCGGAACGTATTCTGGCCGAGGACGGGCTGCTGGTCGTGGTCACATTCCACTCGCTGGAGGACCGCATCGTGAAACGGTTCATTCAGGCCCGCAGCAGCGGCGGCGGCGGCGGCAGCCGCCATATGCCGGAGCAGGCGGCGGTCGAGCCGCGGTTCGAAAAGGTGACGCGGAAGGCAATTGCGCCGGACGCAGAGGAAATGGCGGCGAACCCGCGCGCGCGGTCGGCCAAGCTGCGCATAGCGCGGCGGCTTTCCGCGCCCGCGGGCGATATCGACCCCTCGGAACTGGGGCTGCCGCAATTTGATTTGAAGAGGTTGATGTGATGCGTATTTTCCTTTTGCTGGCGTGTTGCGCCATCACCATATCGGCGGCCTATTGGGCCTATAACGAGAACTACCGGACGCAGGCCGCGCTGAAACGGATCAGCAAGCTGCAGGTCGAGATCGCGAACGAACGCGAGGCGATTTCCGTGCTGAACGCGGAATGGGCCTATCTCAACCGCCCCGAACGCTTGCGCGATCTGGTAGACCTGAATTTCAGCGACCTGCTGCTGGTGCCCCTGTCGTCCGACCATTTCGGCGAAACCGAGAATATCACTTATCCCCGCCAGCGCGAGATCAAGGTGATGAACCCGATCGACGTGCAAGGTTTGTTGGAGGATCCGGCGCAATGATCCGTACGCCTCTCCGCCCGCTTGCCCGAGTGCTGGACGCCCGTGAGAAGGGCGAGAACCCCGATGTGATCGAGGCGCAGGAGCGCGCCAAGCGCAATCAGGCGATCCAGTCGAAAATCCGCCACCGCGCGGAGTTCCGCCTCGTCGTCCTCGGCGTGGCGTTCTTTCTGGCCTTCGGCACCATCGGCGCGCGCATGGCGATCCTTGCCTCCAGCGAACCGCAGGAGCCGCGATCGACGGCCAGCGGTTCGCGCATCCTGAACCAGCGCGCCGATATCGTTGATCGCAACGGCGTCGTGCTGGCGACCAATCTGGCGACCACGGCGCTCTATGCCCAGCCGCCGCTGATGGTCGATCCGGAAACGGCGGCCAACAGCCTCGCCGACATTTTCCCCGATCTGGACCGCAAGCGCCTCGTCGCGGATTTCACGGGCGGCAAGCGCAAATTCCTTTGGGTCAAGAAAAAGCTCAGCCCCGAGCAGAGACAGATGGTGCATGACCTCGGCGAACCCGGCCTGCTGTTCGGCCCGCGCGAAATGCGGCTTTATCCCAACGGGCGGCTGGCGGCGCATATTCTGGGCGGCGCCAGTTTCGGCAAGGAAGGCGTCCATTCGGCGGAGGTCATCGGCGTGGCCGGTGTGGAAAAGCAATTCGACGACCTGCTGCGCAGTCCTGAACTCGACGGCGGCGCGCTGGAACTGTCGATCGACCTGACGGCGCAGTCCACGATGCGGCACGTGCTGTCCGGCGGCATGAAGCTGATGCAGGCCAAGGGCGCGGCGGCGGTGCTGATGGACGTGCACAGCGGCGAGATATTGTCGATGGCGTCGTTGCCCGATTTCGACCCCAACAACCGCCCGCTGCCTCCGGTCAGCGGCGATCCGTCGCTCAGCCCGCTGTTCAACCGGGCGGCGCAGGGCGTTTATGAATTGGGTTCGACTTTCAAGCTGTTCGCGGCGGCGGCCTCGCTGGAACGCGGGCTGGTCGACCTGGAGACGATGATAGATACCACCGGACCCATGCGTTACGGCAGGTTCCGGATCCGCGATTTTCACAACCTCGGGCCGGAACTGTCGGTGCGCGACGTGATCGTGAAATCCTCCAACGTCGGGACGGCGCGCATGGCGCTTGCCGCCGGCGGCTCCGTGCAGCAGTCCATCCTCGAAGATCTCGGCTTCTTCAAGCCGGTTCCGGTGGAACTGGGCGAGGCGGGCAATGCCCAGCCGCTGTTCCCCAAGAAATGGTCCGAAATCTCGACCATGACGATTTCATACGGCCACGGCATCGCCGCGACGCCGCTGCATCTGGCGGCGGCCTATTGCACGCTGGTCAACGGCGGATTTCGCGTTGCGCCGACGCTGCTGAAGCAAAACGGCGCGCGCAAGGATGCCGAACAGGTCATTTCGGCCAAAACCTCGGGCCAGATGCGCGAAATGCTGCGCGAGGTCGTGGTGCGCGGCACCGCCAGCATGGGCGAGGTGCAGGGCTATCAGGTCGGCGGCAAGACCGGCACCGCCAACAAACCCGACCCCAAGGGCGGTTATTACGACGATCGTGTCATCGCCACCTTCGCAGGCGCCTTTCCGATGTCGGACCCGAAATACGTGCTGGTGGTGACGCTGGACGAACCCTCAATCGAAGCTTATGGCGAGGAGCGCCGCACCGCGGGCTGGACAGCCGTGCCGGTCGCGGCTGAAATCATAGCCCGCGTGGCGCCCCTTCTGGGCCTGCGGCCGGTAGTTGAAGCAGGCGGCGCAATCGATTACACGCAGGCAAAGAACTGATCAGAGGAACCCCGCGATGGGCCGCAATACCGTGAACAGATGCAGCATCGGCGACCTGGGCCTGTCGGTGACCATCGGTGCGGGCGGTGACGGTACAGTAATCACCGGACTGTGCGTCGACAGCCGCAAGACCAAATCGGGCGACCTGTTCGCGGCCCTGCCCGGAACCAAAATCCACGGCGGTGAATTCATCCAGTACGCTTTGCGCATGGATGCCGCTGCCGTCCTGACCGACGCCGAGGGGCTGGACATCGCCCGCCGTCAGGTCGGAGAGCTCAAGGTTCCGTTTATCGTCGTGGCTGATCCGCGCCGCGCGCTGGCGCTGGCCGCCGCCCGTTTCTATGGCAAGCAGCCCGCCACCATGGTCGCCGTCACGGGCACCAACGGCAAGACCTCGGTTACCACTTTTCTGCGCCAGATCTGGGAAGCGCTGGGCAAATCCGCCGTCAACATCGGGACTGCCGGCGTGCATGGCGCGGTGTCGGCCCCGCTGGACGCCACCACGCCGGAGCCGATAACCCTGCACGCGCTCTTGCGCGATCTGGCCGAGCAGGGCGTGACCCATGCGGCGATGGAGGCCAGCAGCCACGGGCTCGACCAGCGCCGTCTGGACGGGGTCTACCTGACCGCCGCGGGCTTCACCAATTTCACGCAGGACCATCTGGATTACCACGCCAGCTTCGAGGCATATTTCGCCGCCAAGGCCGGTCTGTTCGACCGCGTTCTGCCGCCCGAAGGCACGGCGGTTCTGAACATCGACGATCCCAAGGCCGTCGATCTGATCGCTATCGCGGAACGGCGCGGGCAGGACGTGATCACCGTGGGGTCGGACGAAGCCACCGACATCCGGCTGATCGCCACCCGCGCGGACGCCACCGGGCAGCAGCTGCGGTTTTCCTATCAGGGGGAAACCCGACAGGCCTATCTGCGCCTGATCGGCAGCTTTCAGGCCGAGAACGTGCTGATGGCCGCCGGACTGGCCATCGCCGGCGGTGCCGCGGCCCGCATCGTGTTCGACACTCTAGAAGAGCTGGAAACCGTGCCGGGCCGCATGCAGCTGGCCGCGACGCGCAAGAACGGCGCTTCGGTCTTTGTCGATTACGCCCATACGCCGGATGCGGTCGAAACCGCGTTGCGCGCGCTGCGCCCGCATGTCATGGGCCGGATCATCGTCGTGCTTGGCGCTGGCGGCGACCGGGATGCCGGCAAGCGGCCCCTGATGGGAAAGGCTGCGGCGGAAAATGCCGATGTGGTGATCGTAACCGACGACAACCCGCGCGGCGAGGACCCCGCCGTGATCCGCGCCGCCGTCCTGCAAGGCTGCCCCAAGGCAAACGAGATCGGCGACCGCGCACGGGCTATTCTGGCCGGTGTCGATGCGCTGCAACCGGGCGACGCGCTGCTGATCGCGGGCAAGGGCCACGAAACCGGTCAGATCGTCGGCGAGGACGTGCTGCCGTTCAATGACATCGAACAGGCCAGCGTCTCGGTCGCCGCGCTCGACGGGCTGGGCGCATGAGCGTGCTCTGGACCAGCCGCGACGCGGCCACGGCAACCGGCGGCAGGACGACCGCCGACTGGCAGGCGACCAGCGTTTCCATAGACACGCGGACACTGGAGCCGGGCGCGCTGTTCGTGGCGCTGAAGGACGTGCGCGACGGGCATGATTTCGTCGCGGTGGCGCTGGAGAAGGGCGCTGCGGCGGCCTTGGTGTCGCGCGTGCCGGACGGCGTTCCGGCGGATGCGCCGCTGTTGATCGTGCCCGAGGTGCTGCGCGCGCTGGAGGATATGGCCCGCGCTGCGCGGAAACGCTCGCCCGCCAAGGTCATCGCCGTCACCGGATCGGTCGGCAAGACCGGCACCAAGGAAATGCTGCGCACCGCGCTGGGCGGGCAGGGCCGCGTGCATGCCGCCGAACGCAGTTTCAACAACCACTGGGGCGTGCCGCTGACGCTGGCGCGGATGCCCGCGGACACGGATTACGCCGTGATCGAGATCGGCATGAACCACCCCGGAGAAATCGGCCCCCTGTCGCGTCTGTCGCGTCCGGATGTGGCGGTCGTGACCACAGTGGCGGCGGTTCACATGGAAGCATTCGACGGCATCGAACAGATCGCGCAGGCCAAGGCCGAGATATTCGAGGGCCTCGCGCCCGGCGGCACCGCCGTGATCAACGCCGATATCGCAACCGCCTCCATCCTGCGCGAAGCGGCCAAGAAGGCGACCGGAAACATCGTGACCTTCGGCACGGCGCCGGACGCCGATTTCCGGCTCGACAGTGCAAAGGTGGTGGGCACCACGACCTCGATCCGGGCGACCCTTCAAGGGGACGAAGTTCTGTTCAAGCTGAGCGCGCCGGGCCGGCATCTGGCCATGAATGCGCTGTCGGCGCTGTCGGCGGTCGCGGCGGTCGGGGCCGACACGGCCATGGCGATGCTCGACCTCGGCACCTGGCAGGCCCCCGACGGGCGCGGCGCGCGGTTCCTCGTGCACCTGTCCACCGCCGAGGGCGAGACCATCGAACTGATCGACGAGAGCTACAACGCCAACCCGACCTCCATGGCCGCCGCGCTGGAAGTGCTGGCCGCGTCGCAGCCGGTCGACGGCGTCGGGCGCACGATGAAGGGCCGCAAGATCGCCGTGCTCGGCGATATGCTGGAACTGGGGCCGGACGAGTTGGAGTTGCACGCTGGTCTGGCGGCCGTCGGGGCGATGCAGCAAGTCGATCTGGTGCATGCCGCGGGTCCGCGCATGAAAGCCCTGTACGAGGCCCTGCCCATGGCCAGACGGGGCGAGTACCATGAAACGGCGGAATCTCTGACCGCGCGGGTGCATCGCCTGCTGGATGCGGGCGACGTGGTTATGATAAAGGGGTCCAACGGATCGCGCATATCGCTGGTCGCCGAGGCGATCAGACGGCTGGACAAACAGCCCGCAACAACATGAAAGGCGCAACGCCATGCTGTACTATCTGAGTGGTTTTTCCGACGGGGGCGACTTTTTCAACCTGTTCCGGTACATCACATTTCGGTCCGGCGGCGCGTTCTTCACGGCACTCTTCCTAAGCTTTCTGTTCGGCCAACCCCTGATTAAATGGCTGAAAAAAAAGCAGAAAAAGGGTCAGCCGATCCGCGACGACGGCCCCGAGAGCCATATCCTGCAAAAGGCCGGAACGCCGACCATGGGCGGGGTGCTGATCCTTGGCACGCTGTTCCTGTCGACGCTGGTCTGGGCGCGCTGGGACATTCCCTATGTCTGGATCATCCTGTTCGTCACGGTGGGATTCGGTTTTGTCGGATTTACCGACGACTACATGAAGGTGACGCGCCAGAGCCACGCCGGGTTCTCCGGTAAGGCGCGGCTGGGGATCGGCTTCGCCATCGCGCTGATCGCCTCGGTCTGGGCGGCGTGGGTGCACCCCGCCGACCTGTCCGGAATGCTGGCCTTTCCGGTGTTGAAGGATGCGCTCTGGAACATGGGCTTCCTGTTCGTCCCATTCGCGATGATCGTCATTGTCGGCGCAGCCAACGCGGTCAACCTGACCGACGGGCTGGACGGTCTGGCGATCATGCCGGTGATGATAGCCAGCGGCGCGCTGGGCGTGATTGCCTATGCCGTCGGACGGGTCGACTTTTCCGAGTATCTGGACGTGCATTACGTTCCGGGAACGGGTGAAATTATGGTCTTCACTTCGGCGCTGATCGGTGGAGGGCTGGGATTCCTTTGGTATAACGCGCCGCCGGCGGCCGTGTTCATGGGCGATACCGGATCGCTGTCGCTGGGCGGCGCGCTGGGCGCGATCGCGGTCTGCACCAAGCACGAGATCGTTCTGGCCGTCATCGGCGGCCTGTTCGTGGTCGAGGCGCTGTCGGTAATCATTCAGGTCTTGTACTTCAAACAGACCGGAAAGCGGGTCTTCCTGATGGCGCCGATACACCACCATTTCGAGAAACTCGGCTGGGCCGAGAGCCAGATCGTGATCCGGTTCTGGATCATTTCGCTGATCCTCGCGCTGATCGGCCTCGCCACGCTGAAAGTTCGCTAGATGATCCCCGTTCGCGGTTACGACGACCACATGGTGGCGGTTCTGGGGCTGGGACGCTCCGGTCTTGCCACGGCCAGGGCTTTGCAGGCCGGCGGGGCCACCCCGGTCTGCTGGGACGACAACCCCGAGGCGCGGGCCGCCGCGTC
>JBFFQS010000126.1:0-7029 GCA_041573315.1 Amylibacter sp.
GCGCCGTGACCGCATAAAACCTGCGATCACCGACAGCAGCTATCAACAATGCCCCTTCGGTGATTTGCGGTTCTCAACCAGCGAATGTCACAATCGTTAATGGAATTTTAGACAAAGGTCTATCCTGCTGTCTACATTCCGGGTCGCAAGTGACATGATTTCGTTGGGAATTGAATCCGCAACGTATTCTCGCCGGGCCGCAGCTCCGCCAAGCGCCTGACATTCAGTTGCTCAATGCAACCTTGCGCTGGGTGGACAATACCACGTCACCCTTCATCGGGATCGGGACAAGCAGTGTCATGGTGTAGGAAAGCTCGATTGCGCGATAGCCGTTGATCCCCCCGAAAATCTCCTAAACACCCCATAGGGATGTAAATAGGCAAATTATTAAGATTTCACTAATCCTCCGGGTGCGTTCGGCATTACTTTCAAAATTCACTGGATTGAATTTTGCCCTTGGGCGGTTCCCTGCCGTCTGGCACTTGCAACGCGAAATTCGGCATCATGGCGTTCGCGTGGAATGCAAATTTCTGTGAACCTTTTGCTGCCGACAAGACAAATGGGCGTTTTTCTGATATACTTTTTTAAGATTTTGATATCCTTGGGCCTCTGAGCGTTCCGAGTGATACGAGGCCCATCCAACGCCAGAGCGAGCGGAGGGCACCATGGCCAAGACAATAGGTAACCCCCTGTCGTGGGCTGCGCATGTATTCGGGCGCGGGTCACATTACGTTGAAACAGGCACCAGGGAAATCGGCGCGCAGGACACGGCGCCGATCGAGGTCAGGGATTTGCATATTGCCGATCTCCGCATTGCCCTGAAGAAAGGGGTGGAAGACTTCGCGGCATTCCGAACGGATGTTGTGTTTATAGTCGTCATCTATCCGATAATCGGGCTGCTGCTGACATGGTTTGCCTTTCACCGGGACCTCTTGCCGCTTCTCTTTCCCCTTGTCGCAGGGTTCGCGCTGTTGGGTCCGTTCGCGGCCGTCGGTTTGTACGAGATGAGCCGCCGCAGAGAGCAGGGCCGGAAAGCCGGTTGGGGCGACGCATTTGCAGTGATCGAGTCTCCGTCGTTTGTTCCTATCCTGATTTTGGGGGGATACCTGCTGGCTATCTTTGCTGTCTGGATGCTGACGGCTTATCTGATTTATGGCCTGACGCTCGGTCCGGAGCCGCCGGTCAGCGCAGCGGCCTTCATTCGGGAAATCTTTACGACGGGCGCGGGCTGGACAATGTTGATAGCCGGCGTGGCCGCGGGCTTCGTCTTTGCGGCCGTCGTGCTTGCGATCAGTTTCGTGTCTTTCCCGCTGCTGCTGGATCGTCACGTGGGTGTTCCGAAAGCCGTGATTGCATCTGTGGATATTGCCATGAAGAGCCCCGTGGCCGTTGCCGCCTGGGGTGCGATAGTCGCAGCCTTGCTCGCGGTGGGCGTAATCACATTGTTCCTCGGATTGATCATCGTGCTGCCGGTTCTGGGCCATGCGTCGTGGCATTTGTATAGGCGCGCCGTGGTCCGCGCAGAGCAAACGGGCCAGGACCAATCTGCAGCGATGTAGTCTATTTATTGGTAGCAGATGATTTCGTTCCGGCCTCCGTTTCGCCACGGCCGAAAGTGCCTTTGCCTATCATTCCCGGCGGTCCCTAACCCCGTATGGGGCTTGGTCCCTTGCCGCTTTCCGGTGCGATTTGGGCAGCCGGAGATGCCCCGAGTTCGGCCCAGATCGGCAGGTGATCGGATGCGCGCCGCGCGCGGTTATTGTCTATAACGCCTGCATCCTTGACATTCAGGTCTCTGGAAAGGGCGAAACGGTCCAGCTTTGCGATTGGCCGTGCCGCGTGAAAGCTGTTCCCAGGGGCGAGGATATTGAAATTCCCGGCCAGCCCTTCAAGGCCTTTAGTGCCGGACCATTCATTGAAATCGCCTGTGATGACTGTCGGGCGGTTTGGCCTGTTCGCGATCGCATCCTGAATATAGGCAATCTGGCGTATCCGGTTCTTGCGAAGCAGTCCCAGATGCACGGTGACCAACCGGACCGAAAGTCCGTTTTTCAGGTTGATGTCGGCAATAATCGCCCCGCGCGGCTCCAGCCCGGGCAGATCGAGGCATTCCACATCTCCGAAACTTGCATCCGGCTTAATCAACAGGGCATTGCCGTGCCATCCGAGACTGGGGCCAGCGCGTCCGATATCAAGCGGCTGCAAGCCGGTTTGACGCTCGATTTGGTCCACAGGCAGCGAAGAAGGCCTGCGCCCGAGCCTTTTATCGGCTTCCTGCAGGGCAATGATATCCATGGAGAGATCGCCCAGAACAGACAGAACCCTTTGAGGGTTCCTTCTGCGGTCCAGTCCGATGCATTTCCGTATATTATAGCTCGCTATTTTCACTTCGGTCTTTGTGTCCGGTAATTTTCAACATACATAGTGACGAAACGCCGTAATTCCATATCCCCGTGTCGTGAATCCGTTTAGGAACAGCGGTTGGCTGAGAGATGGAATTGAAAGCATATTGTAATAAGGGTGCCACTAGCAAACAGGAAGCGGAACTTGCAATTTTCTCTGGCAAACAAGGGTCTGGCGACATACGCGGTCTGGATCGTTCTGTTAAGCGCGACGGTCACAGGCCTTGTCAGTTCGAACTGGTCTTTGGCGGCAGTGGGTCTGGTGACGTTTCTGTTGACCTTGTTTCCTGTCTTCTTCAGCAACAGATTTGCGGTAAAGCTGCCCGTCAGCTTCGTATCTCTGATCGTAGTCTTTATCTTTGCCACGGTTTTTCTGGGCGAAGCATTTGATTTTTATGAGCAATACTGGTGGTGGGATGTCCTGCTGCATGGCGGCTCCGCGGTTGGTTTCGGCCTGTTCAGTTTCCTTTTGGTTTTCATGCTGTTCCAAGGTGACCGGTATTCGGCGCCGCCCGTGGCGCTGGCGTTTATAACGTTCAGCTGTGCCGTGGCGATGGGCGTCATATGGGAAATTTTCGAATTTGCGGCAGACCAGCTGTTCGGCCTTAATATGCAGAAGTCCGGGCTTTTGGACACGATGTGGGATCTGATCGTCGACTGCGTTGGCGGTTCGATAGCCGCCCTAGCAGGGTTTCTGTATCTGAAAGAGAAGGAATTGGGTGGCCTCACCGGCTTGATTGAGGAGTTCATTTTCTTAAACAAGAAATTCTTCTCCAAACTGAAAAAGGCGGGCACAGGCAAGACTCCGAAGGCGGACAAGTGAAAGCGGCTGGGTATCTTCTCGCTCCGGATTTGAGAGTGTCGCAAAGCAGGAAAACGATCAACGGACGCCCATCGAGAGGTCAGGATTAACCGATGTCGATGTCGTCTCCGAAAACACTGGTCGAAGCAGAGGTCGTAAATCCGGCTGAACTGCGCCCCGCCCAACGCGATGCGTTTCTGCGCGACCTGTACCGCGTTCATGACAAGATATTTTCTGGCGTCTCGATGGAGCAGTTCACCTATTACATCGTGCGGCCCGCCGCAGCGCGCACAAGGATTCAGATATATCGGAATGAAACTAGTGAGATCGTCGGATACTGTGCGATGCATATTTTCGAGCGACGGTCGAAATGGCGTTGCCGCGCCATTCTGCGCGCCGAAGCGGGCCTGTTGCCTGACTATCGCGGTTCCGCGAGCACCCTGTGGTTTGCCGCAAAAGAGGCCTTCCGGTACAAGCTGGTCCACCCGCTGAGGTCCATTGTCTTTTTTGCGATGCCTGTGCATCCGTCCAGTTTTCACCTGCTGTCCAGATTTTTCTGGAGGTGCTATCCGTTTCCGCAACGGCAGATACCGAAGCGATGGCAAGGGCTTCTGCTTGCTCTGGCGGAGACGTCCGGCGTCGAGGCCGTCGACGAAAGCGACCCTTTGATCCGGCGCGTTGGTTGGATAACCAGGGACCGCCAGACGGATATTGAAAATTGGCGGAAGAGCCCGTTCGAGGATGTCCGATATTATCTTTCCAGGAACCCCCTGTATTCCGAAGGAAACGGCTTGGCCATGATCGCTCCACTCTCTGCCGGAAATCTGGCTATTTCCCTCGCTTTTTACGTCTTTGAGACTTTGAAACAGTGGCTGAGCAATCGACTTAATTTAGCGGGCAGTCCCAAGGATTACCGGACTTAGATAAGCCCATCAGTCACGCAGGCTCCGGTCAAGAAAGCCGAGCCAGTTGTCCCGGGCAATTTTCGTCATAAGGGCATCGTCATAGCCGTGTTCCGCCAATGCCTCGAACAACCCGCTGACACCGGTCACGTCCTTGATCGGGTCCGGAACGATACAACCGTCGAAGTCCGATCCCAGCCCGACGTGATCCTCGCCCAGCGTATCGATCAGGTAGTCCATGTGCCACAATAACGCGTCCCAGCCCATATCCGGCGAACCCTTTCCGTCTTCGCGCAGGTAGAATGTGGCGAAGTTCAGGCCCACCATGCCGCCGGAATCGCGGATCAGCCCCAGCTGCCGGTCCGTCAGGTTTCGCGGAGATGCACACAGGCTGAAGGCATTGGAGTGGGTCGCGACAAGCGGTGCATCCGAGATATCCGCGACGTCGTTGAAACCCGCCTCGTTCATGTGGGACAGATCGACGATGATCCCCAGTTGGTTGCAAAGGCGGACGAGGTCCTTGCCGGCATCGGTCAATCCGGGGCCGGTGTCGGGATCGCCCGGAAACAGCATGGGCGCGCCGTGGCCGAAGATTGTCGGGCGGCTCCAGACCGGCCCGAGGGACCGCAAGCCCACTTCGTGGAACAGGTAGAGCGCATCCAGATCCGGCCCGATCGCCTCGGCGCCCTCCATATGCATTACGCCCGCTATGATGTCCTTCGCCATCGCGGAGCGTACCTCTGACGGTGTCCTGCACACCGCGAAATCGTCCGGCGCGGCCCGTTCCATCCAATGCAGTAATCCCGCCATTTTCAACGCGGGAGGCTGGGCGGCATCATGGGCCATCAGCGGCGGCATCGGAATTTCGTAAGGCGGATCGGCCGTGAGAGACAGAAAATCGGGCGGGGGACCGCCGGAGGCCGGCGGAACGAAGATAGCGAACAGGCCGCCGGCGAAGCCGCCTTTTTTCATGCGCTGCAAATCAAGGTGCCCCTTTCCGCCGGACCCGAGCCAAAGCTCTTCGCGCGGCTGGGGACTCATCATGAGGCGAAGAAGGAAGTCATTATGACCGTCGAAAAATGAAATGCGTTCTGTCATCGAAATACCCCTTTGAATAGAAGCAGGCTACGGAGCCGCGCGTCCAAAAGCAACGGCCAGGCAGGCTGGCTCCACAGTCGTTCCCGTGGCGTCAGCGGGTTTTCATATATGCTTCGGTCTCACGCATCAGCGAAGTGACTTCTTCGTCGACGATGCCCAGAGCCTTGAACTGGCTGTCGATATTCGTCAGGTACTCGAGGCTTGTCCCAAGGAAGCCGCAGCCGGTCGCAATGAAGTGTATTTGTTCGTTGCGCGTGATATCCGCGTCGATCACCTCGACCCCGTGATCGGCCACGAATGTGAGCGCCTTAACCCGTTCGTCCGAGGCTTCGACGTCGATGAATGTCGGAATGTATGCCGGACCGGCCTTTTCGCGACGCCAGAGTATCTCGGTTTCCTCGTCAACATGTTCGCGTGCTATCCGGAACAGCAAGCCTTCACAGCCGGGGCCTTCGTCCAGCGCGGCCATAAGGCCCGGCGCCTCGCGGGTGCCGCGTGCGCCGAACAGGTCTTTGAGAATGAAACGCCGCGCATGGCCGGGCGCGTAACCTCTTCGGACTTCGCAGAAGCGGAAAGCCGGATCCCACATCAGCGAGCCGTAGGCAAATACCCAAAGATCGCTTTCCGAACGGCCTGCCATGGCCTCTGCGCGGGACTGTTCCCGTTCGGCGTCGGTATGCAACATGTCGAGCAGCGATGACGGGTCGGGCAACTCGGCCGCCACCGCGAACGCGTCGAAGGTGCGGAAGAAGGATTCAAAGGGGTCAGTGATCTTTCCCCGCAGTTCGGGATGCAACAGGAAGGGATCGGACGCGGGGTTCATGGATCGACTCCGGATTTCTTTAAATTCGGTATTCAATAAGGTGCGTATCAAATATCAGGAATGAATTGACAATGGAATTGCGGCGGCCGGGCGTGGCCCGTTTGTTGGCATGCGGCTGAACGTTCCTCATCACGGTTTGTGGAAATCGCCAACGTCCAGAACCGGGGCGACATCGGTATCTTCGGCGTCGAGCATGTTGGCGACGCGTTCGAGCGAGGCGACAAGCTGCGCTTGCTCCCAGTCCTCCAGTGCCTCGAACTTCCGGACGTAGAGTTGCTGCAAAGCGTCCGGCGCGCGTTCGATCGCTTCCCGGCCTTTGTCTGTCAGCCTTATGTCCTTTTGACGTCCGTCAATTGCCGAGCGCTCCATCGAAACCATGCCCTGATTGACCAGTTTATGGACGAGCGAGGTGACGGTCGCCTGAGACACCCTCATCCGCTGCGAAATATCCTTTGGCGTACATCCGCCTTTTTCCGCGATGATCTGCAGTACCCGGAACTGTACGGCGGTCAGCCCGGCGGCTTGGGCCAGTTCCCGGCTGTAACGCTCGCTCTTGCGCAGAATGCGCCGCAAGGCGATCAGGCTTTCATCCGTGCGATCCATCGAAAGGCCCCATTCAGGTTAACCGGGCAATCGTGGCAGACATCCCGCTCGGTTTCAATTCCTAAGATTCCAAAGAAATAACTTTATCAAAATTAACATAACTGAATATCTGAAATTAAAATAAATGAACGATTTTTTGCCAGATAGAGCGCATTTTTGCCATTTACCGCTTATAAGGCCCTAAATATGCTTAGGCTCTTGAAATTAATTAACAGCTAATATAGTTAGACGTAACGAAATAAAAGAGGTTGGAAACGCGCATGCTGCACACATTGAAATCGTCACGGAAAAGAATACCAGCTTTCCGGGAGCCAACGTCCGAGGACGGCCCGGCAATCTGGGAACTCATCCAGGAGTGCAAGCCGCTCGACGAGAACTCGATGTATTGCAACCTGATCC
>JBFFQS010000127.1:0-6886 GCA_041573315.1 Amylibacter sp.
CAACGCGCTGATGGTCAAACTGATGGAGATGGGCGGACGGCCGGTGACGCTGCTGGACGGCGACATCGTGCGCAAGAACCTGTCGTCCGAGCTCGGGTTTTCCAAGGAGCACCGCGACCTGAACATCCGGCGCATCGGTTATGTCGCCTCGGAGATCACCAAGAACGGCGGCATCGCGCTCTGTGCGCCGATCGCGCCCTATGCCGCGACACGCCGCGCGGTGCGCGAAGAGATCGAGCAATACGGCGCCTTCGTCGAAGTTCATGTCGCGACACCGATCGAAGAGTGCGAACGCCGGGACCGCAAGGGCCTGTACCGGCTGGCGCGCGAAGGCAAGATCAAGGAGTTCACAGGAATTTCAGATCCTTACGACGTGCCTGAAAACCCTGAATTGCGGATAGACACCCAGAACGTGGATGTCGACACCTGTGCGCATCAGGTCATTTTGATGTTGGAAAGCATGGGGCTGATCGCGGCCTAGGCCGCAATCAAAGCCGGTTAGTGAACGCTGACCGGTTCAAAATCATTGGTCCGTGCCACGGCAAACGCCAAGGCGCGGTCCTTGACCAGCGCAAGACGCTCGCCGTTTTTGTCACAGATCGCGTAAAGCGGCTTTTCACCGACAACCTGCGCCTGAATTTCGGGTGGCAATTCCGAGAACTTCACCGGCCGGACATAGACAATCCGGTCGGGATGATCCTGAATCGCCTGGTATTTCGTATCCATTTTGTCCTCTACTTCTTCTTGATCTCTATGTTTTGCACGACCGCCTCGGGAATCGCCCGGTTCAGATCGATGTGCAACAAGCCGTTTTCCATGGACGCGCCGCCGACCTCGACACCTTCGGCCAGCACGAATGTGCGCTGGAACTGGCGTGCGGCGATCCCGCGATGCAGGAACACGCGGCCGTCCAACTCGTCGACCTGACGGCCCCGGATCACCAACTGGCTGTTTTCCAGCGTGATCGACAGGTCCTGTTCCCGGAAACCGGCGACCGCCAGCGTGATCCGGTAGGAAGACTCGGAACTCTGTTCGATGTTGTAGGGTGGATAGCCCTCATTGCCGGTCTTGGCGGTGCGTTCGACCAGACGATCGAGTTGCTCGAACCCCAAAAGATACGGGTGAGAGGCGAAGGATATTTTGCTCATTTAAAAGCCCTTTTCAAAAGCGACTTGAATTTCGGCCCCGAATTCGGCGGCCTGAATGGAATATGGGGGTATAAATGCGGATTCTCAAGTGGTTTGGCGCTCATAATCCTTTCGGAAACTTCCAATTCTGCTAAAATAGCGTGCAACCAAAGGCTGTTTCCGGACAAATGAGCACTACAGAAAAATTGGACCGCCAAGAGGTTCTGCGCATTGAACTCGCGACTCTGCGCCAGGAACACGAGGATCTGGACCACGCGATTGACGCGCTGCACGGCACCGTCAATCCGGACATGTTGCGCCTGCAACGGATGAAGCGGCAGAAGCTGGCGCTAAAGGACCAGATCCGCCGACTCGAGGACGAAATCACACCTGATATCATTGCCTAGATAAACCGTTGCCACGCGGGCGCTAATCGCTATATTGCCCGCTTCCTGACGCCATAAGGGGCCGAATTAATGAGCGATAGAGACAGTGCAATCAAGGTCGGCATCGTCATGGGCAGCCAGTCCGACTGGCCGACCATGAAAGAGGCCTCCAAGATCCTCGACGAACTGGGCGTGGCGCATGAGGTCAAAATCGTGTCGGCGCACAGGACGCCGGACCGGCTGTGGGCTTACGGAAAATCGGCAGTCGAACGCGGCCTGCACGTTATTATCGCGGGTGCCGGCGGGGCTGCCCACCTGCCGGGAATGATGGCGTCGAAAACCCGCGTGCCAGTACTGGGCGTACCCATTCAGACGCGGGCTCTTTCGGGCATCGACAGCCTCTATTCCATCGTCCAGATGCCCAAGGGCTATCCCGTCGGAACCATGGCCATCGGCGCAGCGGGCGCGGCCAACGCCGGCCTCATGGCGGCGGCGATCCTTGCCACCACGGACCCCGCCCTGGCGGCGCGGCTTGAGGATTGGCGCGAGGCGCTGTCGGCCTCTATCCCCGACGAGCCGTCCGATGACTGAACCACTGGCTCCGGGATCGACGATCGGCATACTCGGCGGCGGTCAGTTGGGCCGGATGCTGTCGGTAGCGGCCTCTCGCCTTGGCCTGAAATGCCATATCTACGAACCATCGGCCAATCCGCCGGCCGGACAGGTGGCGGACCGCGTCACCACGGCGGACTATGACGACGAGGACGCGCTGCGCGCCTTTGCCGGCAGCGTCGACGTCATCACCTATGAATTCGAGAATATCCCGACCGGCTCGCTGGATGTGCTGGAGGCCCTGCGCCCTGTGCTGCCCGGCCGCGCGGCTTTGGCTACCTCTCAGGACCGGATGACGGAAAAGACTTTTTTGTCGGGTCTGGGCCTGACGACCGCCCCTTTCGCCAATGTGGAGACTGCAGACGACCTGACCAAGGCGGTCGATACCGTCGGCGTACCGTCAATCCTGAAGACGCGGCGCTTCGGCTACGACGGCAAGGGCCAGATGCGCCTGAAGTCAGCTGGCGATGCCGCGGCGGCCTGGGCCGAACTTGGGCAAACCCCCTGCGTTCTGGAAGGCTTCGTCGATTTCAGCCACGAGGTTTCGGTGATCGGCGCCCGGTCGCAGTCTGGCCAGGTCGTCTGTTTCGACCCCGGCGAGAACGTCCACCGCGACGGCATCCTGCACACCACGACGGTACCGGCAAACCTGACCTCGGCACAGCGCACGGATGCCGTGATCCTGACGGGGCGGATTCTGAACGCGCTCGATTACGTCGGCGTCATGGGGGTTGAGCTGTTCGTCACGGCTTCCGGTCTGATCGTCAACGAATTCGCACCGCGCGTGCACAACTCGGGCCACTGGACGCAGAACGGCTGCGTCATCGACCAGTTCGAACAGCATATCCGCGCGGTCGCGGGCTGGCCGCTGGGCGACGGTCACCGTCATTCAAACGTCGTTATGACCAACCTGATCGGGGCAGAAGCCAACGACGTGGCAGCGCTGTCGCGTGATCCGTCCGCCGGCATCCACCTCTACGGCAAGGCAGAGGCGAAACCGGGCCGCAAGATGGGGCACGTCAACCGGATCAGCGGCCCGGCTTAGGCTCCAGCGGAGCGCGCTGCTTATCGGGAATGATCGTCGCCATCAGAACGCCGCCCAGCGCGATGGGAAAGCCAATCAAGTGATACAGCTGCAGCGTCTCGCCAAGAAAAGCGTATGAAAACAACGCTCCAAACACCGGCATGAGATGCAGGAAATAGACCGCCTTGCTCGGCCCGATCCGCGCTACTGCCTCGTTGAAGGTGATGAATGCCACGACCGAAGCGAAGATGCCGGTGTAGAGGACGCTCCACACGGTCGGCATGTTCAGGTGCACGGGCTGACCGGAAACGGTTTCCCAGATGTAGAATGGTGTCAGAAAGGTGACGCCGCACACCGCGATGAAAAACACTAGCATCAGCGACGACATGCCCGCGGGCCTGAACCTCAGCAGCACCGAATAAAGCCCCCAGATCACGAGGGCACCGATGATCCACAGGTCGCCTATGTTGAATTGCAGATGCAGCAATGTCGCAAAATCTCCGCGTGACACAAGAATCGAAGCCCCCACAAACGAGATGCTGATCCCAACCGCTTGGCGCGCGTTGACGCGGCTCCCGAGGATAAGCCATGCAATCACAATGACATAGAGCGGTGCCGTCGCATTCAACAGCAGGGCGTTCGTCGCCTGCGTGCTGTGAAGGCCGATGTAGACCATCGACTGGAACACCGCCGCTCCGAGGAAGCCCAGTGCCGCAACGATCTTCCAGTCTTTCCGCAAGGTCTGCCAATCTGACGGCTTGCTTCGAAGGGCGACGGGAAGCAGGATTATTACCGCCACGACCCAGCGCCAGAAACTCAGGCCAATGGGCGGAATATCAGCCCGGACCGCCCGGCCCAACACCCAGTTGCCAGACCAGCAAATTACGGCGATCACGGCAAAACCGGCCGCGAACAGAACTGTCCGATTCAGCTTCATTCCATATCCTTCAGACGAACGGCGGCGTGTTGCCGTCTAGCGGTTAAAGCTGCCATTTCCCAGAAAAGCAACCACCTGATCGTAGACTTCCGGGCTGTTCATCATGAATGTATGCGTTACCGGCAGGGTGATATGGTCGGTCATGCCTTCGACTTTCGTGCTTTCGACCGAAACCTTGCCGTCATTCGGACCCTCGAACTCGCCATTGAAAACCGGCAGCACCGACTGAGTACCGGCGATCACGCCCAACTCGAAATCCACCGGCCCCAAAGTGTTCGGCACGCTGTCGGGTCCGGTCCCCAACTGGGTTCCGGCGATACCGTTCCAGAACTCGAACCCCGGCACATCCTTGAATTCGTCGACGATCGGCGAGCCCTTGTTCGGCGGCCCCATCATCACCACGCGGCCCAGATTGTCAGGATGGTTATCCTTCAGGTATTGCCGCACCAGAAGACCGCCCATTGAATGCGTGACAAAGTCGATCTCCTCCGAAGGCCCGCATTCTGCAATCGCCTCGGGCACGACCTCGCTGGCCAGCGTCTGGATCGTCGCGCTGGTAGAGGGGTAGTCCTTGTTCACCACGCGGAAACCGTCAATCTCGAGCCGGGTCGCCATGAACTCCATCGACAGGGAGCTACGGGCCAACCCATGCAGCAGTACGACGCAGTCATCAGACGCAGCCGGCTGGCCGAACAACAAAAGCAAGGGTAAGAGAAACCAATTCATTCCAGCTAGATAGATTGTCTTCAAGGCTAATACCAGACCAAACGAGTTACCAAGCGCAAAAGCGGAATATAGTGCTGCTGCATGAGCCGCACCGCGTCGACTCAGAGTTTTGCAAAGGCTTTGGGATATTCGATTTCGCGGGTCAGCGCGGAAAACCCGGCACCATCCAGCACGGCCACGCCGGTGAATTCCGCCGGATAGGGTGAGGAGAATATACTGGCCTGCCCTACATCAAAGCCGAAACGGTCGTAATACGCCGGATCGCCCAGTACGAAGACAGCGACCCATTCCTCGTCTTCGGCTTGTTCCAGCGCGGCGCGGATCAGCGCCGATCCGATACCGGTGCCCTGATGCCCCGGCGCAACGCACACCGGACCCAGCGCCAGACAGTGCTTGGGGCTGCGCAGGCGCGACAGCACCAGATGCCCGGCCAGTTCCTCGGACTGGGTCGCGACCCATTCGTACATGATCTTGCGGTCTTTGCGCAGGGTTTCGACCAGCAATGCTTCGTCATAGCGCCCGAACGCGGCTTGCACCAGATCGGCCACCTGATCGTAATCCCGAGGCTTTGCGTGACGGATAAACATTAAAATACCATAGCACAAAAATTGAGTCGCGTGACGCGATCAAAGCGGTGTCGCGGCCTGCGGTATAGGCCGGACCGCAGCGTATTGTCGGGGGTAGCCTGCAATCGATTGATCCCCAACGAAAAACGGGGCCGCCCGAAGGCAGCCCCGTAAAACTCTGCGCGTCTGCGCGGCTGATTACATCATGCCGCCCATGCCGCCCATTCCGCCCATGTCGGGCATTCCGCCGCCGCCGGCGCCTGGCTTCTCTGGCTTGTCAGCAACCATGGCTTCTGTCGTGATCAACAGGCCAGCGATGGATGCCGCGTCTTCCAGAGCGGTCCGGACAACCTTGGCAGGGTCAATAACGCCGAACTTGAACATGTCGCCATATTCTTCGGTCTGCGCATTGAAGCCGAACTTGGTGTCGTTGCTTTCGCGGACCTTGCCTGCGACAACAGCACCGTCAACACCGGCGTTCTGCGCGATCTGACGCAGCGGCGCTTCCAGCGCGCGACGCACGATCGAGATACCGGCGGTTTGGTCGGCGTTGGCGCCTTCCTTGCCTACCAGACCCTTCGCGGCCTGAACCAGAGCGACACCACCGCCCACGACAACGCCTTCCTGAACCGCAGCACGTGTAGCGTTCAGCGCATCATCAACGCGGTCTTTACGCTCTTTCACTTCGGTTTCGGTCGCACCGCCAACGCGGATCACGGCAACACCGCCGGCCAGTTTGGCCAGACGCTCTTGCAGTTTTTCGCGGTCGTAATCGGAAGAAGTCTCTTCGATTTGCGCTTTGATCTGGGCCACACGGGCTTCGATCTCGGCTTTGGCGCCTGCACCGTCGATGATGGTGGTCTCGTCCTTGGTGATCTGGACTTTCTTGGCCGTGCCGAGCATCTCGATGCCGACGCTTTCCAGCTTCATGCCGAGGTCTTCGGAGATGACCTGACCGCCGGTCAGAATGGCGATGTCCTGCAGCATGGCTTTACGGCGGTCGCCGAAGCCCGGTGCTTTCACTGCAGCGATTTTCAGGCCGCCGCGCAGCTTGTTGACAACCAGAGTTGCCAGCGCTTCGCCTTCAACGTCTTCAGCGATGATCATCAGAGGCTTGCCGGACTGGATAACTGTTTCCAGCAGCGGAACCATTGGCTGCAACGACGAGAGTTTCTTCTCGTGCAGCAGGATCAGACAGTCTTCCAGCTCTGTAGTCATTTTTTCGGGGTTGGTCACGAAGTATGGCGACAGGTAGCCGCGGTCGAACTGCATGCCTTCGACGACGTCCGTTTCTGTTTCCAGACCCTTGTTTTCCTCGACGGTGATAACACCCTCGTTGCCGACTTTCTGCATCGCGTCGGCGATCTGGTCACCAATGGCTTTTTCGCCGTTGGCCGAAATTGTACCGACCTGCGCGACTTCGGCGCTGTCTTTTACGACGCGGGACATTTTCTTGATGTCTTCGACGACCTGGGTAACAGCCGTATCGATACCGCGCTTCAGATCCA
>JBFFQS010000128.1:0-6821 GCA_041573315.1 Amylibacter sp.
GGTCCGCCGCGCGCGCGCCGCCACCGGCCCCGATTTCATCATCATCTATCGTCTGTCAATGATCGACCTGATCCCGAACGGATCGACTTGGGCCGAAGTCGTGCAGCTCGCCAAAGCCATCGAGGCGGCGGGCGCCAATATCATAAACACCGGCATCGGCTGGCACGAGGCGCGGGTGCCAACCATCGCGACCTCGGTTCCGCGCCGTGCCTTTACATGGGTGACAAGGAAACTGATGGGGCAGGTCGGTATTCCGCTGATCACCTCGAACCGGATCAACACGCCCGGGGTCGCCGAACAAGTGCTGGCCGATGGCTGCGCCGATATGGTGTCGATGGCCCGCCCGTTTCTGGCCGATCCGGACTTCGTCGCCAAGGCGCGGGACGGGAACGCCAGGTCGATCACGCCGTGTATCGCCTGCAACCAGGCCTGTCTGGACCATACGTTTGAAATGAAGCCGGCCTCCTGCCTCGTCAATCCGCGCGCCGGCGCGGAAACCGAACTGGTCTATGCGCCCGCCGAGGCGCCGAAAGTGATTGCCGTGGCGGGCGCCGGCCCTGCGGGCCTGTCGGCAGCGCTGGTCGCGGCGGAGCGCGGGCATAAGGTGACTCTCTTCGAAGAGGCGGGTCAAATCGGCGGCCAGCTCAACATGGCCAAGGTCATTCCCGGCAAGGAAGAATTCCGCGGGTTGCTCGCTTATTACCAGCATAAACTGGAAGAGACAGGTGTGACGGTGCATTTGGGAACCACCGCCACGCCCGAAATGCTGAAGACCTTCGACGAGGTGATCATCGCAACCGGCGTGCGTCCGCGCGATCCCGAAATTTCAGGACAGGACGGTCATAACGTGCTGGGCTACATCGACGTTCTGCGCGGCAAGGCCGCCGTCGGGCCGCGTGTCGCCATCATCGGCGCGGGCGGCATCGGATTCGACGTCGCGGAATATCTGGTGCAAAGCGGGATCAGCCCCACCGAAGACGCAGACCTGTGGCGCGCCGAATGGGGCGTCAGCGATCCGGCAAAAAATCGTGGCGGACTCGACCCGTCGGGAGCGCATCCCGAACCGCCTGCACGACAGGTCTTTCTGCTGCAGCGCAAGGCGCAGAAGATCGGCAAGGGGCTCGGCAAGACCACCGGCTGGATTCACCGCCTGACGCTTAAGCGCAAAGGCGTCCAGATGATCGGCGGGGTGAATTACGAGAGGATCGACGAGAACGGCCTGCACATCAGCTTTGGCCCGAGCCGCGACAATCCGAAATTGCTGGAGGTCGATACCGTCGTGCTATGCTCCGGACAGGAACCGGAGCGCGGCCTCGCGGATAGCCTGCGGGACAGCGGCAAGCCGGTCCATGTCATCGGCGGAGCGGACTTGGCGATGGAACTGGATGCGGAACGCGCCATCGCGCAGGGCAGCCGGCTCGCGGCGAGCCTCTAGAACAGTTCGTCCATGACCGAAACCAGCATCGATGCAATGCCCGATTCCGACAGAGAATGTCCTGCCTTTTGCACCATGAACAGCCGCGACGATGGCCAGGCCTCATGCAGGGCGAAGGCGGTCGCGGGCGGACAGATCATGTCATAGCGTCCCTGCACGATTGTGCCGGGGATATGGGCGATCTTGTGCATGTCGCGCAATATCTGGCCCTCTTCGATAAAGCCGCTGTTGGAAAAGTAATGGTTCTCGATCCGCGCGAAGGCCAGCGCATAGGAGGTTGGGGCGGAACCGCTGCCATAGCGGCCCTCAATCGTCGCCAGCGAGCTTTCCCAGTTGGTCCAGAGCCGGGCGAAACGAATCTGATCCTCGGGGTCGTCGCCGAACAAGCGCTTGTGAAAAGCCGATATGACGTCGCCACGCTCATCCTCGGGCAATTCCGAGACAAAGGCCTTCCACCGCTGCGGAAAGAACCGCGCCACGCCGCCCTGATAGAACCAGTCCAGCTCCGCGGCCGTCATCAGGAACACGCCGCGCAGCACCAGATGCTTTACGCGCTCCGGATGGGCCTGCGCATAAAGCAGCGACAGCGTCGCCCCCCAGGAGCCGCCAAACACGATCCACTGGTCGATGCCGAGTTTCTCGCGGATCGCCTCGATGTCGGAAATCAGATGTGGCGTCGAATTGTTCTCGACACTGGCATGCGGACGGGACCGCCCGCAGCCGCGCTGATCGAAAAGGATGACGCGATAGATGTCTGGCCTAAAGAACCGCCGCATGCCGGGGCTGCAACCGCCGCCCGGCCCGCCATGCAACACCACGACCGGAATGCCCTCGGGGTTGCCGCATTGCTCGTAATACAGGCGGTGTCCGCCCTCGACTTCGATCGTGTCGAATGCGTAAGGCTGGCTCGCCGGATAAAGTGGCCGCTCGATACCGATTTGACTATCTGAGTTTCGCATGCATGTCTTATATGGAGGAAACGGCCCAAGGGTCAAACCAACTCGTGATGTGGAGTCAAGAAATGCAGGCAACTGGCACAGTCGATCCGGCGGAAATCGCCAAGTTCGAGGCGATGGCGGCGGAATGGTGGGACCCGAACGGGAAATTCAAGCCGCTGCACATGCTCAACCCCTGCCGGCTGGATTACATCACAGCCCAGATCGCGGCGGAGTTCGACCGGGACCTGACCGCAAGAGAGCCATTCAAGGGCCTGCGCATTCTGGACATCGGCTGCGGCGGCGGCCTGCTGTCAGAGCCGATGGCGCGTCTGGGCGCCACGGTTGTCGGTGCCGACGCGGCGGAACGCAACATTCCGGTGGCCCGCCTCCACGCCGGGCAATCGGGCCTGAAAATCGACTATCGCCATACCACGGCCGAGGCGCTGGCAGACGCCGGAGAGCAGTTCGATGTGGTCTTGAACATGGAGGTGATCGAACATGTATCCGACCCCGCCGCCTATCTCGCGGCCTGCCATACGTTGCTGAAACCCGGCGGGCTGATGATCTGCTCGACCCTCAACCGCAACGCCAAAAGCTATCTGATGGCGATCGTCGGGGCAGAGCACGTCATGCGCTGGCTGCCCAAGGGCACGCATGAATGGAGCAAGTTCATCACACCGGACGAGTTGTACGGCCTGCTGGAAGGCGCGGGTCTGAAACCTGTGGACCGCAAAGGGTTCGTGTTCAATCCGGTGCTGTGGCGCTGGTCCCTGTCCGACCGCGACCTCAGCGTGAACTACGTCACGGCCAGCGTAAAACCCTAGTCCATCTGGATGCGCAGGTCGCGCAGAAACGGCAACGCGGCGCGCACACGGTCGGCACCGAGGTTGGCGACCAGGTCGTCAAAAATCGGCGTGATCGCCTGCAGCGCCTCTTCGCGCACCCTCTTGCCCGACGAGCTGACCGAAACCTGCTTGCGCCGCGCGTCGTCCCAGTCCGGCCGGATGTGCACATAGCCCGCCGCCTCGAGCTTGCCGAGCGTATTGGTCATGGCGCCCTTGGTGACGTGGAAGCTGCGCGCCAGCTGGGCCGGCGATTTCTCTCCGCCACTGCGCACGAGGTGATTCAGGACCGAAAAATGCGACGGCTCCAGCCCTTTGGGGAGCGCCTTGGATATCTTGCCGCGGATCAACTGCTCCGCTGTCATGATCTCTGATATCAGGGCAATTGCCAGCGGCTCGTTTTCTTTACCGTCCGCCATATTGCACATCCTCGAACGGGTGCCCGTGTGTCAGGGACGGTATCCGGGATCTTGTTTTCTCCACCGCCTCCAGATCGAGATCGGCCATCACGACGCACTCTTCCGTGCCGCCGTCGGCCAGAACCCGGCCCCAGGGGTCCACGACATATGAATGGCCGTAGGAAGAGCGCGGTTTGCCGGTCGAAATCGTGTGAGATCCGGTCTGTGCCGGAGCCAGAATGAAACAGCCGTTTTCAATCGCCCGCGCCCGCAGCAGCGGGTCCCAGTGATCCTTGCCGGTCACCGTCGTAAAGACCGAGGGGACAGTGATGATCCCGGCCCCATGCTGGGCAAGGTGGCGGTACAGGTAAGGGAAGCGCACATCGTAACAGACAGTCATGCCGACACGGCCAAAACCGGTGTCCACGGTGACTGCCTTGGTGCCGGGGCGGAAACCCGCCGACTCCCGAAAGGTCTCGGTCTCGCTTATCTGCACATCGAACATGTGCATCTTGTCATATTTTGCGACGATATTGCCCTGCGGGTCGATCATGAAGCTGCGGTTGGCAAAGCGGCCGTCAGGGTCGTCCGTCGCAAGACACAAGGACCCGATCAGCAGCCAGATACCCAGATCCGCCGCCTGTTCGCGCAATGCCTTCAGGGTGATGTCCTCGGCTTCGGGCGACACCAGCTTCAACTGGTGCGACCGGCTTGTCGAGACGATGTTGGTGACTTCGGGGGTCAGAACGAACTCCGCCCCCTGGGCCGCCGCATCGGCGATCATTGCCGTAGTTTTACGCAAATTATGAGTCGGACGATCCGACGCGGTGAACTGTATGAGCCCGACCCGCAGCATCACGCCGCCAGCATCGGATCGAGCTTGCCGGCCCGGTCCAAAGCGTAGAGTTCATCGTAGCCGCCGACGTGCCGCTCACCGATGAATATTTGCGGCACCGTCCGTCCACCGCGCGACCGTTGCACCATTTCAGCGCGCTTGTCAGGGTCAAGCCCGACCGGATATTCTATGAAATTCACGCCCTTCTGCGAAAGCAGCCGCTTGGCGCGGGTGCAGTACCCGCAAAAATTGCCCGTATAGATTTCAACAGATTTCATTGCCGAATCTCCAGATTGGTTCGGCTAAGATATAAGACTTTAAGAGCCAGTTGCAACGCGGGCGAAGACGACAATATTCACGACGGCGGCACCTGCGGCATGGCAGGCCTCGGCGCAAGCCGACAAGGTGGCGCCCGTGGTCATGACATCATCTACCAGCAGAATGCGCTTGCCTGCGATGGCCGACAGGCGTTTCAGGTTGGCGGTGATCGCCAGACGCTGGTTTTCCATGCGTTGCTCGCGGGTCATGCCCTTTTGCATGACGGTGCGGCGGCGGCGGATCAGCAGGTCCTGCATCACCAAACGTCCTCCTCCCTCAGCGATGACATCGGCCAAAAGCGCCGATTGATTATAACGCCTCCGGAACAGGCGGATCCAATGCAGCGGCACCGGCGCGATCACGTCGCTGTCAGCCAGAACATCTTGCGCCGAGGCAGCCATCCAGCGCCCGGCCGGACCGGCGATATCCAGACGGTCGCCATGTTTCAGAGCCAGCATGATCCGCCTGCCCGTGCCGTTGTAGACCACGACGGCGCGGCCTGCGTTCCAGGGTTTCGGCATGGCCGTGCAGTCGTCACAGAGCAGGCGCTCACCTTCCGCCGCTCCCGGCAACGGCATCGCGCAGGCGTCGCAGCAGGGTGCCGAGATGAACCAGGCCTCCGACCAGCAGGGACCGCAGAGCGCCTTTTCGGTTTCAACCTCTTCACCGCAGGCGATGCACCGAGGCGGATAGACAAATCGCAGCGCGCGCGACAACAAGGGCTTTCCCTTTGCAGGCGGGTTCGCTACCTCTGCATCAGGAGTGAAAAGAACCATGCAACAACCACCTTCTCTGTTCGACCGCGAAGCGTTGCAGCGCCACAGGGCCAGGTCAGCGGACCGGGGTGCCGAAGCGTGGTTCCTGCACGCCGAAGCCGCTTCGCTTGTCTCAGAAAGACTGGAAGAGGTTAATAGATCGTTTACCAAGATCGCCGTGATCGGCTGGAAACCGGAAATCTGGTCGGAGGTTCCCGGTCCGGAGGCGAAATATATCGCCGATGACGACGTGCTCGATCTGACCGAAGCTTCTTGTGACCTGATCATCCACGCCATGTCGCTGCACTGGTCCAACGATCCGGTCGGGCAGCTGGTGCAGATGCGCCGCGCCCTGAAGCCAGACGGCCTCATGATCGCGGTGTTTTTCGGCGGCCGGACGCTGCACCAGCTGCGCGTTGCGATGGCCGAAGCCGAAAGCGCGGTGGAAGGCGGGCTCAGCCCCCGTGTCGCGCCGATGGGCGATATCCGCGAACTGGGCGGGCTGCTGCAACGGGCCGGGTTCGCCCTGCCTGTGGCCGACCACTTCGAATTCAACGTTTCCTACGAAACGCCGCTGCATCTGATGCACGACCTGCGCGCCATGGGCGAGACCAATGCCCTGGCAGGCAGGCGCAAGACCCCGCTGCGCCGCGAGACGCTGGCGCGCGCTCTTTCGGCCTATCAATCGCATTTCGCCGATGACGAGGGCCGCATCATGGCGACTTTCGACCTGACTTTCCTGACCGGCTGGGCGCCTTCGGCGGACCAGCAGAAACCGCTGCGCCCCGGATCGGCGCAGGCGCGTCTGGCCGAGGCGTTGGGAACGGTCGAGAAGAACCCCGAAAAGGACGGCGCTTGATTTAGGTCCGGCCCGCGTTATCTGCCCCCCGAACAGCAAAGATGTTTGACAAGACGCACCGCAGGGATAAGACAGCCAGATGAACATGTATTCAGAACCGACCCGCCCAGCCCATGCCCCGGCAGACCACCCGAAAGTCCGTTTCGGCAAGGTCGGCGTGCTGATCTCGAATCTCGGCACACCCGACGCCACCGACTATTGGTCGATGCGCCGCTACCTAAGCGAATTCCTGTCGGACCGCCGCGTCATCGACTATTCGCCCTGGCGGTGGCAGCCGCTGTTGCAGCTGATCATCCTGTCGAAACGTCCGAAATCCTCGGGTGAGGCCTATCGCGGCATCTGGAACAACGAACTGGACGAAAGCCCGTTGCTGACCACGACGCGCGCGCAGGCCGAAAAGCTGGCGGCGGAAATGAAGGCCGCATACGGCGACCGCCTCGA
>JBFFQS010000129.1:0-6814 GCA_041573315.1 Amylibacter sp.
GAAAGCTCCCGAAATTGCCAGTTTTCCGTCAGCGAATATAACCTCAACAGACCGCAAGAATGATGTCCGTTCTCGCTCAGAGATCTAGGTCAGCTTGGAGTTCCAATCGCGCGCCGGTCCGTTGGCATTGCCTTCCGGTATTCTCCTGCCCGTGCTGAAATCATCCTGACACAGAACACACCCCTATGACCGCTTTGGACCCAATTCCCAAATCCAGCGTATCGGGGTCGGACGCGACCCAGATACGCTGGATAAGGTCACGCCTGCTCCTCATATCCAACCGTGTCTTGTCTAGAAAATGATTAGCGAACCGACCACCAGAAAGATGCAACTGACCGCGCCCAGTACCGGCACCGCGATCGGCACCGTAAAAATACCGGCAGGCGCCGGTTCCCGCCTCAGTTTTATGCGAAACAGGGCGAGGTTCACCAGAACGAAGACTGACAGAATGACCTGTGTTGTCCATTCAGCGAGCCGGTCCAGCGGCACGAACAGCGCAAGAAACACAGACACAATGGTTATCAACGCTGTCGCCAGCAGCGGTGTCCGCGTAACGCGGTTCACACGCCCGAGAACTGCAGGCAAACTGCGCCCGCGGGCCAACCCGTAAGTGACCCGCGAGGCCATGATGATCTGGATGACGACGCCGTTCATTGTCGCAAATATGGCGATCAGTGTGATTGCCAGTGGCGGCCATCCGGTAAGACGCTCGAACAGCAACCCGATTGGCGCCGAAGAACCCGCCAGTTCGTCCAGCGGCAGCGCGTCAATGGCGACCAGAGATACCAGAAAATACAGGATGGTTACGATGCCGAGCGTGATGCCGATGGCCCAGGACATGACGCGTGCGGGGTTCACCGTCTCTTCGACAAGGTTGACCACATCGTCAAATCCGATGAAGGCAAAGAAAGCAATCAGGCTGGCGCTGAAAACACCGGAGAGCGCTGCGCCGTCGTTCAGGGATGGAAAGACGTCGGGAATTTCGGTCAGCAATTGGGGATTGGCGCGGAACCCTGCGGCGACGATGGCCAAAAGGCCCAGAACCTCGAGGACTGTAAGGGCGGCTGCGAATGTAACCGACTCCTTGATGCCCCAAGCTGCGATCAACCCCATCACGATGATGACGGCGGAAACCAGCACCGGTTCTGGCAGGTCGATCAGCAAACCGATATATCCGGCGCAACCTAGACCGATAGCTGCTGCCGCGACGACTGCTGCAAGTATGATCGCGAGACCGGTCGCCAGCGTCAGCCACGGCAGGCCGAAACCGCGCTGGACAAAGGCGGACTCTCCTGCACTTTGCGGCACGCGGCCGGAAAGTTCCGCGAAAGTGGCGGCGCTGAACGCCATGACAACCGCCGCGAACAGAAACGCAGATGGCGCATACACTCCTGCCCGACCGGCGGCCTCGCCGACCAGAACATAAATTCCGGCACCGATGGTAATGCCAAGGCCATAGAGCACGAGCGAAGGCAGACCGATCGATCGCTTGAGCTTCGGCCCGGTTTCCCGGCTGTCGCTCGTGCGGTAGGAGTCCGCGCCTGGTCTGGTCTTTTTGCCCATATACGCTCTCTGCTACCGCCTGAAGTTTTGAAATTCTCAGATTCAGAGTGATGAGGTAAACTTATATATTCAAGCCATATTGGTGCATTGACATGCATCAAGGCAAAGGATGTGCAAAAGACCCATTGTTAAAGCCTTAAGTCCCAGAGGAGGATTTCTGTGTCAGTAGAATTCAAAACCGGAGTTCCGCTAGCGGCCGAAAGATTGCGTGCTTCATTCGATCCAATAGTTCTGGGGGAAGGCGGCAGTTCGGAAACGACAGGCGCAGAGGGTCTGTTTGGGCAGGAACGCGCATTCGAAGCGATTTCACTGTCGGCTAAAATCCCGTACAACGACTTCAACCTGTTCGTTCTGGGTCGTCCGGGATATGGCCGCCATACCGCCGTGCGCGATCTGCTGGCAAAAGAGGCGGCGAACCGAGATGTTGCCTCTGACTGGGTATATGTCAACAACTTCGAAGCGCCGCACAAGCCGACCGCCATCGAGTTGCCGGCGGGTATGGCGATCCCCCTGCGCAAAGCGATGCAGGACGTGGTCGACGATCTGGCCAACGATATTCCAGCCTATTTCGAGGCCGACGACTATCAGAGCAAGCGCCGCGCCATCGAACAGGATTTTGGCGAAAAGCATGAACAGTCGTTCAACGACCTGATGGACAGCGCCAAGGAAAAGGGTCTTGTGGTTTTGCGCACGCCGATGGGTTTCATGGTAGCGGCGACTCAGGACGGAAAGCCCCTGACACCCGAACAATACGATGCACTGCCAGAGGAAGAGCAGAAGGAGATAGACGAAAAAATCAGCGTCACCCAGAAGGAACTGGAGAATGTGCTGAAGGAAATACCCAAGCGCGAGAAAGATCACCGCCGCGCGCTCGAGGAACTGAATGCAGAGGTCGCGGCCCGGGCGGTTGCCGATACCATGGCGGAAATGACGTCTGGGTTCACGGAAATCGAAGCTTTGCGGCCTTATTTCGAGGCGGTGAAGGCGGACCTGATCGAAAACGCGGAACTGTTTCTGACCGACGGGCCGGCGGCGCACGCAGGCGCTTTCCCGGTCGAGACCACCAAATATTACCAGCGCCCGCAGTTCCAGCGCTATTCGGTCAACGTCATGATCTGCAATTCATCGGAAAAGGATGCTGGGGCGCCGATTGAAACCGAAGAACTGCCGACGCTGGGCAACATTGTGGGCCGGGTCGAGCATAAATCCGAGATGGGCGCCCTGGTGACCGATTTCACCATGATCAAGCCGGGTGCGCTGCACCGGGCCAATGGTGGATACCTGATTTTGGATATCCGGAACATCCTGACGGAACCCTTCGCCTGGGATGCGCTGAAACGCTGCCTCAAGACCGGCCAGATTTCGATAACATCGGTGGAACAGCGCCTGAGCCTTTTTGCGACGACGTCGCTGGAGCCGGACCCGATCCCGCTCAACCTGCGGGTTGCGGTGGTCGGCGAGCGCCTGTTCTACTATCTTCTCATGGAATTCGATCCGGACTTTACCGACCTGTTTAAAGTACAGGCGGATTTCAACGACGATGTATTGATCGACGGGGAAACGCCAAGACAGTTTGCCGAAATGCTGACGGGAATTGCCGGGCGTAAAGATTTGCGCCCGCTTCACTCGGATGCGCTGCTGACACTGCTGACCGAGGCGACACGTCTGGCGGATGACGCCGAAAAACTATCGCTGAATGTCGGAAAGCTGTCCGACATCGTGCGCGAGGCCGATTTCTGCGCCGGCGCGGCCGGGCACGAGGAAATCATCGCCGAAGATATCGACAGCGCCATCGACGCCATCGAGAGACGCGCAAGCCGCCCACGCGAGCTCACGCAGGAAGCGATTGCGCGCAATACGCTTTTGATCGACACCGACGGCTCGGAGATGGGCCAGATCAATGCATTGTCGGTCCTGCAAATCGGGGATTTCATGTTCGGACGGCCCTCGCGTATCACCGCACGCGTCCGCATGGGCAAGGGCAGGGTGGTCGATATCGAACGCGAGGTCGAACTTGGCGGCCCGCTGCATTCCAAGGGCATGCTGATCCTGTCGGGGTACTTGTCGGCGCAGTTTGCCATGAATGTGCCGATGTCTCTGTGGGCCAGTCTGGTGTTCGAGCAGAGCTATGGCGGTGTGGACGGCGACAGTGCCTCTGCAGCGGAGTTGTTCGCGCTGCTTTCGGCCCTGTCCGAGTGCCCGATCGACCAGTCGTTCGCTGTCACCGGGTCGGTCAACCAGCATGGCGAGATACAGCCGATCGGCGGTGTGAACCACAAGATTGAAGGGTTCTTCGATGTCTGCGCCCAGCGAGGTCTGACCGGCCGTCAGGGGGTTCTGATCCCCGGCACAAACGTCAAGAACCTCGCGTTGCGGCAACGCGTCGTACAGGCGGTGAAGGACGAAAAATTCAAGATCATTCCGATCTCGACCATTGATGAGGGCATCGGGATTCTGACTGGCACCGAAGCCGGAGCGCGCGGGTCGGACGGCGCCTTTCCGGAGAACTCGATCAACGGAAAAGTAGAGGCGCGTCTGCAATTGTTCGCCAGTCAGTTAAAGGCGTTTGGCCGCCTGAAGGGCAAAAACGGCAATTCGGCCCGGAACGGGAGGAAAAAGAAATGACCGAAGCCGCAAGATCGCGAAGGATCGTCATCGGCGCAACCTGCTATGCCGATGCGTCGTCGGTCATCGAAATCGGTTGTTATCTGGCGGAAAGCACCAAGGGTGAACTCCGGGCAGTTCTGATCGAAGAGGATGCGGTTCATAACCTTACCGCCCTGCCGAGCGCGCGCGTCACCCCGGTTGGCGGGCCGTCCAGGCCGGTCACGCCCGAAGCCATGATAGAGGCGTTCAGGCGGGACGCCGTCGCTTACGAAAAGGCGATCCGCGAAGGTGCTGCGAAACGTGCTATCCGCTGGAGCTTTGAAAAACGCCGGGGTGAATTTCCCGTCGTTCTGAACCATGACCTTTCAACGGGCGACCTCATCGTCTTTGGCTATCAGGTCATGCGGCGCGGATTCGGCGAACTGCTTGTTGTTGATTACGCGAATGACATGGATGTATCGCTGGTCGAGCTGGCCTCGAATGTTGCACAGCAAACGCACCGCGATTTGCACGTTGTCCTGCTGCGCAAATCGCCCGAGGCCGCGATCAAGGTGTCAGAGCATTCCCGCAGCAGAATGGAGCGGCTGGCAACGAACCTGACCATCATGGACAAAGAAGACAATATTGAAACCCTGCTGGAGACGATCCGGCGCGGGCGGGTGGCCACTGTCATGATTTCGGCCGAACTTGCCCGGGACATCGGCATCGGCAGGTTGCTTTACGCGGCGCGATGCCCGGTAATCCTCTACACCAGCTAGCTTCGCGGCCTTTGCTCCCCGCTCAGCCCCTGACGCAGTGCCAGGTATGTCATCAGGTCGGCCAGCGCTATGACGCCAAGCAAATGCCCCTTTTCCGCAATCAGAAACTTTCGCTGCCCGCCGGCGCTCATTTTCTGGAATAGTTCTTCCGTTGGCAGGTCGGGCGGCACGGTATTGCTGTCGTCGGAAGCGATGTAGACATCCTCCAGCCGTGTTGACGGCCAGTCTTGCCGGTCGATCTGCTGAATTCGCGGCAGGTCGATGAAACCGAGCAACCGGTCGCCATCCAACACGGGAACAAAACGGATATTGTGCTTCAGCATGATCTTGTTCACGACATCCTCGACCGTTTCATTGACGTCGGCGGTTTTGGGTGCAGCGGACATCGCGGTCCGGACGGTCTGATCCTTGAGCGCGGTTTTCAGCAAAAGTTGTTCGTAGCTGCCGCGCGAGGCGCTCAATATGAAGAATCCTATCAGGATTTGCCACAGACCTCCGATGCCGGCGTCCGTGAAGATGGACATCACGCCCAGAATGATAAGAGCGATCCCGAAAAAGCTTCCGGCCTGGCTCGCAATCCGCGTTGCCGACATCAGGTCGCCCTTGAAGTGCCATAGCGCTGCGCGAAACACGCGGCCGCCATCCAGAGGAAAGGCCGGAAAGAGGTTGAATGTAGCAAGGACAATATTAATCAGGCCGAGATAGCTCATGACTGCATAAAGCGGCGTCTGCGCCCGATCGGAACCCATGATCGCGACGACGATAAAGGCGACGGCGGCCAGAAAGTAGCTCGACAGAGGACCGGCGATTGCAATCCAGAATTCCGATTTCGGGTCGCGGGGTTCCTGTTCCAGTTCGGCGACGCCGCCGAACAGAAACAGCGTGATGCCACCAACCTTGAGGTCGAAACGCCGCGCCACCAGAGAGTGTGACAACTCGTGAAATATCAGCGACGCAAACAGGCCAAGCATCGCGATGATCGACATCGAGATGTAGGTGCCCTGGCTGTAACCTTCGAGCGTGACGGGAAAATAGGATGTAGACAGGCTCCAGACGATCAGCGCCGCGATGAGCAGCCAGCTTGGATCCGCCTTGACCTTGAAACCGAAAATATCGAAGAGGTCGACTGCATTCTTGAACATCTGAATAATCCTATTCTTCGAGATCTGTTTTTCGGTCAGTATTGTGCAAAGGTATCACGCGGGCGTTGATCCTGATCAATGTCCATTTCCGCCTAATTTTCATCTCGGCTCCACCAGTGATCCGGCCTGCAGAATATCGCTTGGATACAGAATGACGATATCGCCTTTATCGAGGCCGCCCGTTATCTGGGCGACCTCATCATTGATCTTTCCGATCTCGATTTTGCGCAGCTCGGCGCGTCCGTCCGACACTGCGAAGACAGCCCATTGTCCGCCTGAACGGAACAGCGCGCCGATCGGTAATTGCAGAACATCGTCCGCCGACCATACCACGAGGCTGGACAGAACCCGATAGCCATGGCCCAGTTCAGGGCGCACCGTATCCAGATCAAGAATGACATTCACCCGCTGTTCCTCAATGCCCAGGGATGAAACCTGGGTAAAGGCCGCTGGCTCTATCCGGCGGACGGTCGCTGACAGGTCCGCATCGCCGCCCCAGTCGCTGATAATCGCGTGCGATCCGGGTTGGATGCGCGGAGCATCGCTGGACAAAAGGTCGACGACGATTTCCAGCTTCGCCGGGTCGCCGATTTCCATTAGCGGCGCACCTTGCGCCACGGCCTGCTCGCTGCGGGCAAGCACCTTGAGTATCACGCCGTCGACCGGTGAGGTCAGTTCGATACAGCAACCCTCGCCACGTGCGGCGGCGTCAATGTCTTTGGGCTGGCGCAGGCGGGCGAGCGC
>JBFFQS010000130.1:0-6785 GCA_041573315.1 Amylibacter sp.
AACGCACAAAAGCCGCGCATGAAGGAGGAAGCCGATGACCGAAGCCTATATCTGTGACTATATCCGCACCCCCATCGGACGCTTCGGCGGCAGCCTGTCCTCGATCCGCGCCGACGATCTGGGAGCCATTCCGCTAAAGGCTCTGATGGCGAAATACGATGGCTTCGACTGGTCCGCCGTGGACGAAGTAATCTTCGGCTGCGCCAATCAGGCCGGTGAAGACAACCGCAACGTCGCCCGCATGTCGCTGTTGCTGGCTGGCATGCCCGACAGCGTTCCGGGCACGACGATGAACCGACTCTGCGGTTCCGGCATGGACGCGATCATCACCGCCGCACGCGCGGTCAAATCCGGCGAAGTCGATCTGGTGATCGCAGGCGGCATAGAGAGCATGTCGCGCGCGCCTTTCGTCATGCCCAAGGCCACCTCGGCCTTTTCGCGCAATGCCGAGATTTACGACACCACCATCGGCTGGCGTTTCGTGAACCCTCTGATGCAGGCACAGTTTGGCGTCGAATCGATGCCGGAAACCGGCGAGAACGTGGCGGAAGACTTCGGCATCAGCCGCGAGGATCAGGACGCCTTCGCATTCCGCAGTCAGGAAAAAGCGGCGGCGGCGATCAAATCCGGCAGGCTAGCCAAGGAAATCACGCCTGTCCGTATTCCGCAGCGCAAGAAAGACGACATCGTTTTCGATACCGACGAGCACCCGCGTTTGTCGTCGCTCGAAACGCTGGCCAAACTACCGACGCCGTTCCGCAAAGGCGGCACGGTCACGGCGGGAAATGCCTCCGGCGTCAATGACGGGGCGGCGGCGTTGATCATCGCCTCGGCCGAGGCGGCAAGACGCCATGGCCTGACACCCATCGCGCGGATCGTGGCGGGCGCAACCGCCGGCGTTCCGCCGCGCATCATGGGCATGGGACCGGCGCCGGCGACCCTGAAACTCTGCGACAGGATTGGTATTAAGCCGGCCAGTTTCGACATTGTGGAATTGAACGAGGCCTTTGCGTCCCAGGGCATCGCCGTGTTGCGGGAGCTCGGCATCGACGAGACGGCGGATCACGTCAATCCGAACGGCGGCGCGATTGCGCTGGGGCATCCTCTGGGCATGTCTGGCGCGCGGATGACCGGAACGGCGGCGCTGCAATTGGCCGTGACAGGTGAGAACACGGCGCTGGCGACCATGTGCATCGGCGTTGGCCAAGGCATCGCCATCGCTCTGGAGCGCGCATAAAAAAGGCCCGAAGTTTCCTTCGGGCCTTTCTCGTCAATTTCGCTGAACTCAAGGCTCCAACCGCACCGCGCCCTGGCTTGCGTTTCCAACCAGCGAGGCATAGGCCCGCAACGCCTTGCTGACCTTGCGCTTGCGCGGCTTGGCAGGTTTCCAGGCCGCATCGCCCTTGGCTTCCATCGCGGCGCGGCGCTCGGCCAGAACCTCGTCCGACAGGGCGACGTTGATCGTCCGGTTCGGGATGTCGATCTCGATGATGTCGCCCTCTTCGATCAGACCGATATTGCCGCCCTCGCCTGCCTCGGGCGAAACGTGGCCGATCGACAGGCCCGACGTGCCGCCCGAAAAGCGGCCATCGGTGATCAGTGCACAGGCTTTGCCCAGACGCATGGATTTCAGATAAGACGTCGGATAGAGCATTTCCTGCATTCCCGGACCGCCACGCGGACCTTCATAGCGGATGATCACAACGTCACCTTCGGCAACTTCCTTGCCCAGAATACGGTTCACCGCCTCGTCCTGCGACTCGCAGACAATCGCCGGGCCGCTGAATTTCAGGATGCTTTCGTCGACACCGGCCGTTTTTACGACACAGCCCTCCTGCGCGATATTGCCGAACAAGACCGCCAGACCGCCATCCTTGGAAAACGCGTTTTCCGCCGACCGGATCACACCGTTGGCGCGATCGATGTCCAGTTCCTTGTAGCGGCTCGACTGGCTGAACGCCTGCGTCGTACGCACGCCGCCGGGCGCTGCCTTGAACAACTGGTGAACCTCAGGATCTTTGCTGATGGTGACGTCCCATTTCTCGATCGCCTCGGCCATGGTCGGCGCGTGGATCGTGGGAACGGTTGTGTCCATCAGACTTGCGCGGGACATTTCACCCAGAATGGCGAAGATGCCTCCGGCACGGTGCACGTCCTCCATGTGGACATTGGCAATCGCCGGCGCGACCTTGCACAAGCACGGCGTCGAGCGACTCAGGCGGTCGATGTCGAAAACGGTGAAGTCGACTTCCGCCTCGTTGGCAATCGCCAGCAGGTGCAGGATCGTATTTGTCGATCCGCCCATCGCGATATCCAGCGTCATGGCGTTTTCAAAGGCGGCTTTGGTGGCAATGCCGCGGGCCGAAACGGACTTGTTGCCATCCTCGTAGTACTGCTTGGTCAGTTCGACGATCTTGTGGCCCGCCTGTTTGAACAGGCTTTCACGATCCGAATGGGTCGCCAGCGTGGAGCCGTTGCCCGGCAACGCCAGACCCAGCGCCTCGGCCAGACAGTTCATCGAGTTGGCCGTGAACATGCCGGAGCACGACCCGCAGGTCGGACAGGCGTTTTCCTCGAAGGCCTGAACCTCGGCGTCGCTGCGCTCGGGGTTGGCGGCCTCGACCATGGCATCGACCAGATCGACCGCGCGCTCGATGCCGTCGATCTCGACCTTGCCGGCCTCCATCGGGCCGCCGGAGACGAAGACAACCGGGATATCCAGCCGCATCGCGGCCATCAGCATGCCCGGCGTGATCTTGTCGCAATTCGAGATACAGACCATTGCGTCGGCACAATGCGCATTGACCATGTATTCCACGCTGTCGGCGATGATCTCGCGGCTCGGCAGCGAATAGAGCATCCCGTCATGGCCCATCGCAATGCCGTCATCGACCGCGATGGTGTTGAATTCCTTGGCGACGCCGCCGGCGTTTTCGATCTCGCGCGCGACCAGTTGTCCCAGATCCTTGAGGTGCACATGGCCGGGCACGAACTGCGTGAACGAGTTCACCACCGCGATGATCGGCTTGCCGAAATCGCTGTCCTTCATGCCTGTTGCGCGCCACAATCCGCGGGCGCCCGCCATGTTGCGGCCGTGGGTGGTGGTTCTGGAACGATAGGGAATCATATCTGGCCCTCAATGCTGATGATGCGTGTCAATCTGGCCCGTTTTGCACGACCGCCCAGTAGATTTCCAGTGAAAACCGTGCAAATTCAGGTGAAGAGGCGGCGCAGCCAGCCGAAAAACCGCCGGAAGAACCCGCCCGCCTCGCTTGCGTGCTCCTCGACGTCATCCCATGCCTCGCCGATGTCTTCCAGCACCGGGTCGATACGCCGGCGCTTGAAGCTCTGCAATAAACGGTAGAGGCCCAGCAGCAGCAGCGACATCACAATCAGGAAGATGATGTTGAACCACGGGATCAGGGTCACATCCGGCCCGGAAACCTGTTTCATCGAAACCGCGTTCGGGAAGATAGAGAAAATCTTGTTGCGCCAGCCATAATGCCGGACCGCAACCCATTTCGGGTTTTCGGAGGTGGAGACCAGTTGTTTCGCCTTGGCGCTCAGGTCCGAACTGTCGAATTTGAAATAGAACGGCCAGCCCCAGCCTGTGTCTTCGTTTCGGAATACCATGACGCTGCCATCCGGGTATTCGGTGTCGATGAAGCGCACATCGCGGGTATCCTGCTGGGTCGTGCCGGAATCAGGTTGGGCCCAGAACAGTGCATTGCTGGATACGTCCATACGCTTTTCATAGGCGTCCAGAATGATCACGATATCGCGTTGCGGCAACGTGTAATGGGCCAGTCCGGCCAGAAAAGTCAGCAACAGGGCAATGGAACCCCACTTAAAATATCTCATATCCGCAATCTCTGTGTTTCCGCCGAATTCGTCGAGTCGGGCTCTATATGATGGCTTGATGCCGGCAATTCCACCGCGAACCCTGAAAAAAGGCTCTTCGGGAAGGATTTCACCGCTAACGTTTATTATTTATGACGAAGTGATAATTTTAATGCACAGGCATATTGCGCCGACAAAAGGAATGTGTAATCCATTCCGGCAAATCTCGATCTTCTAAAAAGGTGCGTTTCATGCTTGATAATACCGACCTTCAGTCGATCCTCCGCGACCCGTCTCTGCTGTGCAGCAAAGCCTTTGTCGCGGGCGAATGGATCGACGCCGCCGACGGCACGACCTATCCCGTTCTGAACCCCGCGCGGGGCGATGTTCTGGTAGAGCTGCCCGATCTTTCGGTCGAGGACGCGAAGCACGCGATCGACGCCGCTTATGCCGTTCAGAAAGACTGGGCGGCACATACCGGCAAGGAACGTGCCGCGATCATGCGCAAGTGGTACGAGCTGATAGTTGAAAACGCTGACGATCTGGCCGTGATCCTGACCTCTGAAATGGGCAAGCCACTGGCCGAGGCCAAGGGCGAGATCCTCTATGCCGCCAGTTTTATCGAGTGGTTCGGTGAAGAGGCCAAGCGTGTTTACGGCGAAACAATTCCCGGTCACCAGCGCGACAAGCGCATCACCGTTCTGAAACAGCCCATCGGCGTGGTTGCCGCCATCACGCCATGGAATTTCCCCTCTGCCATGATCGCCCGCAAGGTCGGTCCGGCGCTGGCTGCAGGTTGCACGTTCGTCGCGCGCCCGGCCAAGGAAACCCCGCTTTCGGCCCTCGCGCTGGCCCTGCTGGCAGAGCGCGCCGGCGTTCCAAAGGGAGTTTTCAGTGTCCTGACGTCGTCCCAATCACGACCAATCGGCAAGGAATTCTGCTACAATCCGAAAGTCCGCAAGCTCACCTTTACCGGCTCGACCGAAGTTGGCCGCGTTCTGATGGCGCAATGCGCCGAACAGATCATGAAGCTGTCGCTGGAACTGGGCGGCAACGCGCCGTTCATTGTTTTCGACGACGCTGACGTGGATGCCGCCGTCGAGGGCGCCATGATCGCCAAGTTCCGCAACAACGGCCAAACCTGCGTCTGCGCAAACCGGATCTACGTGCAGGAAGGCGTCTATGACGAGTTCGCCGAAAAAATGGCGGCCGCGGTCACCCATATGCGTGTCGGGGACGGTCTGGAACCGGACGTCACCACCGGACCTCTGATCGACATGGGTGCGGTTGAAAAGGTCGAGGAGCATATCGGGGATGCCGTATCCAAAGGCGCCAAGGTTGCCGCCGGCGGCAAGCGGCACGATTTGGGCAGGTCCTTCTTCGAGCCGACTGTTCTGACCGGCGTCACTTCGGACATGGCCGTCACAACCGAAGAGACTTTCGGCCCCGTCGCCCCGCTGTTCAAGTTCAAGGACGAAGCGGATGTCGTGGCCCAGGCCAATGACACGATCTATGGTTTGGCATCCTATTTCTACGCCAACGACCTCAGCCGTGTTTACCGCGTGTCAGAAGCGCTGGAATACGGCATCGTCGGCGTGAACACGGGCCTGATCTCGACCGAAGTCGCGCCTTTCGGCGGCGTCAAGCAATCCGGTCTGGGTCGCGAAGGCTCGCACCACGGCATCGAGGATTTCCTCGAAATGAAATACATCTGCACAAGCATCAAAGCCTGATCGCGGCGCAAGACAGGCGGGCTGCACAGGCCCGCCTTTCACAAAACTGACACCGTCCTGTTACACAATGGACGTATCGATTTTCTACAAACACGCACCTAACCTTTTCAAGGAGTGTTTGTATGACCCCTTCAATTTCACCGAAGTCACCGCGCTCAGGTGCGATTGCGCTGATCGCCCTGACAGTCGCTCTCCCGTCGTTGGCGAAAGCCGACATGAATTTCAACCGCATCGCATCTTTTGCCACGCCGGCGAACATGGCGGCCGGCGAGGATACCGGACGCGAAACCTCTGCCGAAATCGTCGCCGCGACGGCAGACGGCCTGACACTGGCCTATACCGACAGCCCGTTGGGTGTGCTCGGCCTGATCGACATCGCGAACCCGGCGCAGCCGAAACCGCTGGGCAATATCGACATTGGCGGCGAGCCGACCTCGGTCGCAATCGCCGGCCGAACGGCGCTGGTCGCGGTGAATACGACCGAAGGCTACGCCGCGCCATCTGGCGTGCTGCGGTCCATCGACATTGACACAAAGGGCGTTGAGCCGGAGAGTGTGTAATACGCCAGCTTCGGGGGCACGCCGACGATTTTCGTGCAGTCGGAGCGCGGGTCTGTCGTCGGCGTCTATGACGTGACCGATCCCACGGCGCCCGTTCTGAAGCAACTGCTGCCATCCGGCATCGCGCCAGAGGGCATCGTCGCCATCCCGCAACGAAACCTGCTGGTCACAGCCAACGAGGCCGACCTGATCGAGGACGGCGGCGTGCGCTCGCATGTCATGATCTTTGAATATCAGGATGCGCCTGCAGCCTATCCGTCGATCACCTCGGCTGGTGCCGACAGCCTGATCGGCTGGGGCGCGTTGTCCGGTCTGGTTGCGGATGCGGAGGTTCCCGGCAAGCTCTATGCCGTAAACGACAGCTTCTACGGCTACCAGCCGACGATCTTTACAATCGACGCAACGCAGACACCTGCCCGCATCACCTCGGCCCTTCCGGTCACGCGTGCCGGCCATCCTGCCCAAAAGCTCGACATGGAAGGCATCACGCTTGACGGCGAGGGCGGCTATTGGATCACCTCCGAAGGCCGCAGTGACCGGTTGGTTCCGCATGCGCTGTATCACGTGAATTCCAAGGGCGCGATCAAGGAAGAAATCGCGCTGCCGGCAGAACTGTCCGCGGTCGAGACCCGCTTCGGTTTCGAAGGGATCA
>JBFFQS010000131.1:0-6762 GCA_041573315.1 Amylibacter sp.
GGACGACAAGAAAGCGGTGAACCGCGCGCTGCTGGAATCGGGCGCGCCGATCGGGCAGATGAATGTCGTTCGTAAGCATCTGTCGCGCGTCAAAGGCGGCCAGCTGGCGGCGGCGGCCTATCCGGCTAAAATGCTGGCGCTGATGATCTCGGATGTGCCGGGTGACAATCCGGCCGATATTGCATCGGGCGCGACCGTCGGAGAAGCGTCAACCGCCGCCGACGCGCTGTCGATTGTCCGAAAATACAACATCGACCTTCCGGGTGCCGCCAAAGCTGTTCTCGCAGAGGGGAGCTCCGTGGTGCCACCCGGTGATGTGCGTTTGTCACGTGTTGAAAACCGGGTGATCTCCGCCCCCTCTCAATCGCTGGAGGCGGCAAAGCGGCTTGCCGAGGAGAGGGACATGCAAGTGCAAATCCTTGGCGATGCGATCGAGGGAGAGGCCCGCGACGAAGGCAGGCGGCAGGCCGAACTGGCCCGGTCGTTGCAGCAGGGGCTTGCCGGTAATGACCCGCCGGTTTTGCTGCTGTCCGGCGGCGAATGCACCGTGTCAGGCTGGGGCGGCGGGATTGGCGGACCGAATGCCGAGTTCGCGCTGGCGGCGGCCATGGAACTCGACGGCCAGACAGGTATCCGTCTGATCGCCTGTGATACCGACGGTGTCGATGGCGCGGCAGAGGTCGCCGGTGCTCTGGCCGGGCCTGACACCCTGACGCGGGCGCGGGCGCTCGGGCTCGATCCGGCGGATGTGCTGCGGCGCAGCGACAGCCACACGTTTTTTGGCGCCCTCGGCGATCAGGTCGTGACCGGCCCGACCCTGACGAACGTCAATGATTTTCGGGCAATCCTGATCCGGCCCCCGGAAACCTGAGATGTTGAGACACTGCGTTTTTGTAAACCTCAAGGACAGCGTGGATGCCGCGGAACGCGACGCCGTGCTGTCCGGTTTTGGCACGCTCGTCGAGCAGGTCGACGGGATGCTGGACTATAGCTGGGGTCCCAATCTTGATTTCGAAGCCAAGTCGCCGGATTACACTTGGGGCTTCATTGTCACGTTTCGCGACCGTACCGCGCATCTGGCTTACGAGCAGCACCCGATACACAAGGAACTTGGCGCAAAACTGGTCGCCATGTGCAAGGGCGGTCATGCCGGCATTCTGGTTTTTGACCTGCAGGAGACCTGAAGCGGGCGCAATTTTCAGAGTTCGCCGCTCGCCGTCCTGACTGTCTCCGGGCCGCGAGTGAGTGCCTTTTGCTACGGTTTCCTTTGATTTACCCGCCCGCGTCGATGATAGTGTATCTGACAGCAGACATCGCGGAAGAGGTCACAGGGTATGATTACAGACAGACGCCAGGTCAAACCCGGGGAGTGGGCCGTTCTGGCCTTTACCTTTGTATACGTCGCGGGCTTTACGGTCTGGTTCCTCAGTCGGGAGAACTACGAGTTCATACTCTATGTCGTGACCATGTTGATCCTGATCGCGCTGGTCGGGCTGAGCGTCAGAAAGGCCGAGTTTCCGGTCCCGATGCTCTGGGCGCTGACAGGCTGGGGCCTCGCGCATATGGCGGGCGGGGGCATACCGGTTGGCGACTCGGTGCTGTATTCCCTTCAGTTGATCGACATCGCCGGTGACGGCGAATTTCGTATACTGAAATACGACCAAGTGGTTCACGCCTATGGTTTTGGTGTCACGGCATGGCTGCTGTTTCACCTACTTAACCGGCATTTTCCGGAAATGCGCGGAACCTGGTCAATTTACACTTATCCGGTTCTGGCCTCTATCGGATTGGGTGCCGTGAATGAGATGATCGAGTTTCTTGCGGTTGTTATAATGCCGGAAACCAACGTCGGAGGTTATTACAACACCTCGCTCGATCTGGTTTTCAACGCAGCGGGCGCAATTGTGGCGATGCTGCTGGTGAGGTGGTCCCAAGCGGGACAGTCAGGCTAAGGCCGCAGACCCGGAAACACGAGCCGGTCCGGGCTTCAGTCTTCGAGCATCTTGCGTCGGGCTTCATATTCCTCGGCGTCGATCTCGCCCTTAGCAAATCGCATCTTGAGCGTATCCAAGGCCGATGATGTGCCACCTTTCGGCTTGTCGCGGTCCATCAGCCATTTGATTGCCACGACCACCAATACAATGATGGCCAGCCAGCTGAGCAGCATAAAGCCGCCGCCGAAAAAGCCGTACCCGTCGCCCCACATGTGATGGTAGTAGCCGTTCCCATCGGCTGGGTCCGCTGTTGCCGGGGACGTGAAAAGCATGGGCAGGCCGGCGAGTATAGTCATTTTGCGCGCTTCACAGGTCATAATTCTTTCCTTCTAATTGCCTTTATCACCAGATATCCGGTCCCGTTGACTTGCTGGGCAAGACGGTGGTCATTTGAGTGCGAAGCATCGCCGCAGATCCAAGAGCCCGCTATGATTCAGATCAAACGTCCACGGATCAGACGACTTGATATGGCCGGGATGGACACGGCAACTTCTACCGCTACCTTGCGCGCAACGCCGACTGCCCCGCCAATCCGAAGCCAGGCGACGATGAGCCTAATTGAACAGCACGACGGCGCAGGTGACGGCGGTCAGTACTCCGAGCCAGACCAGATGCGATATCTTCTTCATCGTTTTCAGGGGCGGCGGCGTGCCCGCCGCCTGGGCCTGCATGGCCATTCTTGCCATCAGCATGACACACACCAGCGCCAAAGTCGCGCCCGCCAGTTTCAGATAAAAAAGCGCTCCGATATCGAGTGATCCGAATTCGGCGTAGACAAGTCCAAGGCCGCTCAACCAAAGCAGGATCATCGCGATGGGGCCGATTTTGCCCATCGTTTGCATCAACCCCACGACCATCGGAGGCGGTGGTCCGGCATCCGGATTCTTGATAATTCGCGATGCGAGAATGCCGTTCGTAATGCCGGATCCCGCTCCGAACACCAGCGCAAAAATATGGATGATTTTAAGGACGTACAGCATTTGATATCCTTTTTTGATTGAGGGTCTTATATCATGCTTTCGCTGCATCCGTATACTAAAATTGGTTACTTGAAGGGCTGTCGTCGACCAGGCCTCTGCGTTCTGGGGTCCAGGTCAAAACGGGTTTTGCGGATAGGTGACGTCGGCCAGATACAGCCCCTGAGGCGGGCAGACCGGCCCGCAGGCGGCGCGGTCGCGGGCCTCCAGCACCTGTCTGACATCGTCTGGCCGCCATGACCCCGCCCCGACGCGTTCCAGCGTCCCCACGAAACTGCGCACCTGGTTGTGCAGGAAGCTTCGTGCCTCGACGTGGAACCGGAATTCAGTGCCATGCTCCAGTGCGACGGCTTCGATGTCCAGCCTGTCCAGCGTCTTGACCGGGCTCCTTGCCTGACAGATCGTCGAGCGGAAGGTCGTGAAATCGTGGTTGCCGAGCAGGTGGGCCGCGCCCGCCCGCATGGCGTCCGCATCCAGCGTATGCCGCACATGCCAGACCAGATCGCTCTCCAGAACCATCGGTGCGCGGCGGCTGACCAGCCGGAACAGATAGCGCCGCTTTTCCGCCGAAAACCGGGCATGGAAGTCATCGTCAACCTTTGCGGCGGCAACAATGGCGACGGGGGCAGGACGCAGGTGGAAGTTCAACCCCTCTGACAGGCGGTAAGCGTCCCAGTCCTTGCTCAGGTCGAAATGCGCCACCTGACCCGTGGCGTGAACGCCTGCATCGGTGCGGCCGGCACCCTGTATCAGGGGTGCTTCCCCATCCATTTTCGCCAGCGCCTCTTCGATGGCCTGCTGCACAGACGGTTGGTCCTTCTGGCGCTGCCAACCGGCAAACGGCGTTCCCTTGTATTCGATTTTCAGAGCATAGCGTGGCATGTTTCCGCACTATCGAACGGGAAGCATTTTGCCAATCCCCTATAAATTCCGCGACCGACGCATTACATAGTTTCCGACACGCAAAAGGACGCAGAATTTGGGTATCGGAAGCATTGTTGACGGGATCTTCCGTCAGGCCGAAAGAACCGTGGACGAAGTGAACGAGGCATTGTTCGAGCCGGTTATCCGTCTGGGCGTGACCGGCCTGTCGCGGTCCGGCAAAACCGTGTTCATCTCATCGCTGGTCGCCAACCTGCTGGATCGCGGGCGCATGCTGCGCCTGTCGGCCGCCGCCGAGGGTCGTATCCTGTCGGCCTATCTGCAGCCTCAGCCCGACGATCTGGTGCCGCGTTTCGATTACGAAACCCATCTGGCGAAGATGACGGGGGCCGCGCCGGAATGGCCGACTTCGACACGTTCGATCAGCCAGTTGCGCCTGTCGTTCCGCGTCCAGCCGCGGGGCGTTCTGTCGGGCCTGCGCGGGCCGCGCACCGTGCATCTGGATATCGTGGATTACCCGGGCGAGTGGTTGCTGGACCTGCCGCTGCTGAAGCAGTCTTTCGCGGAGTTTTCCAAGGACGCGATTGCCAAGGCCCGGAGCAAAAGCCGTGCGCCGATGGCGCGAGACTGGCTGGCCCTGCTGGATAATATCGACGTCAACGCGGATTTGGACGAAGCCATGGCCCAGCGTCTGGCTGTCGCCTTCACCGACTATCTGCGCGCGTGCCGCGAGGCCGGCCTGTCGGCCTGCGCGCCGGGGCGCTTTTTGATGCCGGGCGATCTGGAGGGGTCCCCGGCGCTGACCTTCAGTCCTTTGCCTGTCGGCGAGCGGGGCGGGCGCAACTCGATAACACGTGCCTTCGACCGGCGCTTCGAGGCCTATAAATCCAAAGTCGTGAAACCGTTTTTTGCCGATCATTTTGCCGGATTAGACCGCCAGATCGTACTGGTCGACGCGCTGGGCGCTTTGCACGCCGGCCCTGCCGCCATCGCCGATCTGCGCGACGCGATGACCGACGTTTTGCGGTGTTTCAGGCCGGGCCGGAACAGCTGGCTGTCATCGATCCTGGGCAAGCGGGTCGAGCGCATTCTGTTCGCCGCCACCAAGGCCGACCATTTGCATCACACCCAGCACGCGGCCTTGACTGGCTTCCTTGACGCCCTGCTGCGACAGGCCAAGGATCGCGCCGAATTTTCAGGCGCGACCACGGCCAGCATGGCGATCGCCAGCCTTCGTGCCACGGTGGAGCAAACCGTTCAGCATGGCGGAACCACGCTCGATTGCGTTCGCGGCAGTCTGCTGGACAGCGGTAAGGAAGTCGCCATGTACCCCGGGGAGTTACCCTCCGACCCACGTGAAATGGTCTCAAGCGCCAACGGCGATGTTTCTAAATGGCTGAACGGCGACTATTCCGTGATGTCGTTCCGGCCCGCGAGGATAACCCTGAAACCCGGCGACGGGCCGCCGCATATCCGGCTGGATCAGGCGGCCGAATTTCTGATCGGAGACAAGTTGAGATGACCGAGCCGGACCGCAAAAAGCCGATGGTGATCGAACTGGATGACAACGTATCCGCAAAGCCCGGCCCGGCCGAGGCCCCGCCGGTTCCGGAACCGGACCTGCCGATGCCGCGCGGAGACGCCATGAAGACCGTCGCGGCGATGACCGCGCGGCAACCCTCTTTGCTGGGGCGCCTGTTCTGGAGCGCCCTGACACTGCTGCTCGGCGTGATGGCAAGCGTGGCCTTCTGGGATTTTGCGAACGGCATGATGGATCGCAATGTCTGGATCGGGCGGACCGTGATCGCGTTGATTTCCGTCCTGCTGGCCGGATTGCTTGTCTTCGCTGCCAAAGAGCTTGCCGCGATGCTGCGTCTGCGCAAGGTGGACGCGCTGAAGCGTGCTTATGCTGAGTGCCAGTCGGGACCGCGCAGCGATGCTCTTGCTTTTGCCAATAACCTTCGGGATTTTTATCGGGATCGCCCGGAAATGCGCTGGGATACCGACAAGCTGACCGGACAGTTACAGGACGCTCTGACGACGGCCGATGTGCTCTTTGTGGCCGAAACCCATCTTTTGGCTCCGCTGGACGGACTGGCGCGCAAAGAAATCGAGGCCGCGGCGCGGCAAGTGGCGACCGCGACCGCGATCGTGCCGTTGGCACTGGCTGACGTGGTGATAGCATTAACGGCGAACGTGCGGATGGTCCGGCGCATTTCACAGGTCTACGGCGGACGCTCCGGCCGCCTTGGATCATGGCGCCTTATGCGGGCGGTGGCGACGCATCTGGTCGCGACCGGCGCGGTTGCGATCAGCGACGATTTGATCGGCACCATCGCAGGCGGCGGAGTGCTGTCTAAGGTCAGCCGCCGCTTTGGCGAGGGCGTCGTGAACGGGGCGCTGACGGCACGCGTCGGCATCGCCGCGCTGGAGGTTTGCCGCCCGATGCCGTTCACAGCCCTGAAACGTCCCACGATCACCGCGATCATGAAACGTGCGCTGACGGGATTTTTCGGCAAACAGGCCGCGGGAGATCAAGTGAATTCCTGACTGGACCCTTGCCTGCACCGGCGATATAAGCATCGCCATGGGACCCATATTCGGCATCATTATTCGAATTATTTACCCGGCGCTCTGATCCATCGAGCCGCCGGGAACAGGCGTATGGACGCTCCGCGCCGACCTTATCCCAATGATTTTCCAAGACCGGACCAAGACACATGTGTGCTGAAACGCCTGACTACAAAGACACTTTGAACCTGCCGAAAACCGACTTTCCTATGCGCGCGGGCCTGCCTAAACGCGAACCCGAACGGCTGGAGCGTTGGGCGCGGATCGGCGTCTATGACCGCCTGCGCGAAAAACAGGGGCGCGAGAGCTTCGTTCTGCACGACGGCCCGCCCTACGCC
>JBFFQS010000132.1:0-6753 GCA_041573315.1 Amylibacter sp.
CCGCAGAAGAACCCGGGCGTTCAAATGCGCCGTCGCCTTGTTCTGCCCTTTTTGCTGCAGGCCAAAAGCAATCTCCTCTGCGACTGTCGGGAAGATGATCTGGTGATCCGGGTTCTGAAAAATGATGCCGATATTATCGAGCGCGGCGACCCGGTCGGCGTAGATATCCTGGCCGTTGACGCGGATTTCGCCCTTGTCGGGGGCGAGCAGGCCGCATGCCAGCCGCACAAGGGTCGACTTCCCCGAACCGTTCCGGCCTACGATACCGATCCGGCGCTCTGTCAGCGACAGATCGAGCGGACCAAGAACCCTTTTGCCATCGCGCGAGAACGACACGCTTTCAAAGGAGACTTGGCTATTCATATCGACGTATCATTGGTTGTTCTTCGCATTTCCTGCGGACCTATACAGTTTCGTCCGGAAACGCGAGCAAAAATGACGCTACGTCATTTCCGTTCAGTTTCCGGTGAATTTCGGCTTACGCTTTTCGATGAAGGCCGTCATGCCTTCTTTCTGGTCATTCGTCCCGAACAGCGACTGGAATATGCGTCGCTCGTACAGCAGCCCCTCGGTCAGCGTGGTTTCCTCTGCGCGATTTACAACTTCCCGCGCCAGTTGAACGGAAGGTTTCGAGTAGGCGGCGATTTTTGCGGCGGCGTCCAGCGCGGTTTCAACGACCTTGTCATCGGCGACGACCCGCGCCACCAGACCACTTGTTTCCGCCTCGGCCGCGCCCATCATTCGGCCCGTCAGGATCATGTCCATCGCCTTGGCGCGCCCGACAAGCCGCGTCAGGCGTTGCGACCCACCGATGCCGGGAATGATGCCGAGCTTGATCTCGGGCTGGCCGAACTGCGCCCCCTCGCCCGCGATAATGAAATCGCACATCATCGCCAGCTCGCAGCCGCCGCCCAGCGCATAGCCGTTCACCGCCGCGATCTTGGGGGTGCGCAGCGCGCCGAAACGCTCCCAGATCGCGGGATAGTCCTCGGCCAGCATCCCGCTGTAGGTCCGTGATTGCATTTCCTTGATGTCGGCCCCCGCGGCGAAGGCGGCCTCGTTGCCAGTCAGCACGAAGCACCCGACCCCCGGATCCTTGTCGAGCGGCTCGAGCGCCGCGATCAGTTCGCCAGCGACCTGCGCGTTCAGCGCGTTCATCTGCTTTGGACGGTCGATTTCGATCAGGACGACGCCCCCGGTGCGAGAGATCTTCAATGTGTCGGTCATGCTGGGCTCAATCCTTTTGCGGCGGGCGCGTACTGCGCGGTTTTCGAGTTACGTTCTAGTGACGTCATAGCTGTAAATCCAGTCCAGAGGCGCCAACAGTGCACTTGGCGCCACCCGTCCCGCCAGCCACATCGGCGCAAAAGTGCCGAACTGCGCAATCGCACCGCGTCGGTGAAACAGGCTGAGGTTGCGGGCGGACCGCGCCTGAATTCGTGTCGCGCGTGCGATACGGGCCCTGAAATATGCCTGACAGGCCGCTGCGACATCGCTGTTATCCGGCAGGTGGCGGGCCAGCATATAGGCGTCCTCGAAGGCCTGAACCGCGCCCTGCGCCATGGATGGCAGCATGGCATGCGCCGCGTCGCCCAGCAGAACGACGCGCCCGTCCGACCATTTTTTCAGTGGCGGGCGGTCGAAAAGGCCCCAGCGGAACACGCTGTCGGCATTTTCGATCAGCCCGCGCAGAACGGGATGCCAGTCGCCGAAATCCTGCAAGGCTGCGGCCTTGCTGCCCTCGGCGCTCCAACTTTCCTCGGTCCAGTCAGGTTGCTCCACGACGCCTACGAAATTCGCGAGCGTCCCGCCACGCAGGCGCGTCGTCACGGCGTGTTTCCCGTCTCCGGCCCAGACGCACCCGCTGCGTGGCGGGACCAGCCCCCCCAGCTTATGCATCGGCACAACCGCGCGCCAAGCGAAGTTGCCGGTGTAGCGCGGTTTGTCCGGACCGATCATCTGGGCGCGGATCACGGAATGGATGCCGTCGGCTCCGACCACCAAATCGGCTTTCAGGCTGCTTCCGTCCGCCAGATACACGGTCGCATCGTCGGGCGTCTGGCTGTATCCCGTGACCTTAGAATTCAGACTAAATGCCTCGGGAACCCGAGCTTCCAGGGTGACCTGAAGGCCCGCGAGCATATCTGCGCGGTGAACCTGTAAGTACCGTGCGCCCCAGCGCTGTTCGGCGATGTCCTTGATTGGAATACTGAAGATTTCACGCCCGCTCTTGCCCCTGCGCAACGACAACGTCTCGGGTTGATAAACGAAAGGGTCGAGCGCCGGCATCACGTCCAGCGCCTCCAGAACCCTGATGCCGTTCGGGCTCAACTGGATGCCAGCGCCGACTTCGGTCAGTTCGCCCGCCTGCTCCAGCACTTTGACGTCCCAACCCGCCTTGGAAAGCGCCAGAGCTGCCGTTGTGCCGCCAATTCCGCCGCCGACTATCAGTGCTTTCATGTCGTTGATCAGCCCAGAGATTTGCTATCAAGCCATTGTTAGGCGATGCGTCAACGATGGTCCAGAGCAACCATTTCAAGCGATCGGCGCTAATGACGACATACTCTATGACCCAGACTATGTTGCCCATACCGTGTCCATGCGGTAGTTTATCATGGTCTCAGCGCAATTCGGAGCGTCCCCGTGAAGCATTCCCCGCACCTGGCCCATATCCGGTCATTCGAAGCCGCTGCCCGGCATCTGAGCTTCACGTCGGCGGCGGAAGAATTGAACTACACCCAGTCCGCCGTCAGCAGCCACGTCAGGTCACTGGAGGATTACATCGGCAGACCCTTGTTCGTGCGCCACGCCCGCAGCCTGACGCTGACCAATCTGGGCGAAGCCTATCTGCCGACAGTCCGCCACGCGCTGTTGCAGATCGATACTGCGACGGATTCAATTATCGCAGGCAAGCACGACAGGAAGGTTTTGGTGTCCTGCCCGATCAGCCTTGCCGAAAACTGGCTTGCCGGACGCATGGGCCAATTTCAGCGGCAGCACCCCGACATCCGCGTGACAGTCCACAGCACGATCTGGGCCGATCTGGAACCGGAGGTCGCAGATATCCGCCTGACCATCCACCACAGCAACGACGCCCCGTCAGGGGCCCGCCCGATGTGGACCGAAAGGCTGGCACTGGCATGCGCGCCAAGCTACCGGGTGAACGGCAGCCCGATCGCCTCGGCGCAGGATCTTTTGCAGGCGGACCTGATCCACATTCTCGGACGCCCGTTCTACTGGCGGAGCGTTATCGACCACTTCAGCCTGGATATGCTTGATATGGATGGCGGAACCAGGTCCAACACCACAAACGTGGCGCTTGAATGCGCTGCCCACGGGCTGGGCTGCGTGGTAGCGCCGCGGTCACTTATCGGCACCTATCTGGAGCGCGGCTTGCTGGCGGAACCTCTGGATTTCAATGCCGACAGCCCGTGGGGATACTATATATCCGACCCCGATCCGTCCATGACACATGCGGCCAGAACTTTTCGGAACTGGCTTCTGAAGCCCGAGAACGCCGTAAGTTAGCCGCGCAGCCGGGCACCCGACGGATCGAATGGCGGCTCGGCCAGAATCGTCGCTCTGTGCGGCTTTCCGAGAATATGGATCTCGACCGTGTCGCCCGGATTTGCCGATCCTTTCCTGACGAAACCCAGCGCCAGCGACTTTCCGACTGAATAGCCGTAAGCGCCGGAGGTCACCCGTCCGACCCCGCGCCCGTCCAGGGTAAATACCGGCTCCCCGCCGGTCGCATCGGCCTCATTGGTTGCTTCGACTTCAAAAACGGACAGGGTTTCACGCGCCGGTTTGTCCTTGACGGCCAGATAGGCATCCTTGTGCAGAAAATCCTTGTCCAGCTTGACCAGCCGATCGAGTCCAACCTCCTGCGGCCAGTATTCGGGGCTGTATTCGCGGCTCCAGCTGCCATATCCCTTTTCAATCCGCAGCGATCCCAGCGCACGGCTGCCGACCGGCCCGCCGCCGAACTCCCGCGCCGCATCCAGCAACGCGGTGTATAGCTTTACCTGATCGTCAGTTGCGCAATGCAATTCCCAGCCGAGGTCGCCGGTAAAGCTGACCCGGATCGCCAGACAGGGTACGCCGGCCACCTCGATCTCTTTCGAGCGCATGAAGCGGAAGTTTTCATTCGACAGGTCGGCGTTCGTCAGGCGTTGCAGCATGTCGCGCGCCTTTGGTCCGGCGACGTTGAAACCGCAGGTCTCGACCGTCCGCGATGCCACCGTCGTACCCTCCGGCAGGTCCACCATGTTGAAAAAGCGTTTGTGATAGCGTTCAGCGATACCGGAACCCACCATCATGTAGCTGTCGTCGGCCACCTTGGTGACCGTGAAATCTCCGGCAATGCCACCACGCACGCCGATCAGCGGCGTCAGGCAGGATCGCCCGACCTCTGTCGGCATGCTGTTGGCAAGCAGGGCATTCAGCCACGCCACGGCCCCCGGCCCCTTGATCGCGTATTTGGCAAAGTTAGAGATATCGATGACGCCAACCGACTCGCGCAGCATGCTGACCTCGCGGCCGACCGGCTCGAACCAATTCTGGCGGGTGAAGCCGGTGGTCTCCACAACGCCGGGAGCGTCGGCGAACCACAGCGGATGTTCCCAGCCATAGTTCAGCCCGAACACCGCGCCCATGTCGCGCTGCATCCCGTACGCCGGGCGCACGCGGGCCGGACGGCCGGCGGAACGCTCCTCGTTCGGGAAGTGGATCTTGAACCGGTGCGAATACTGGTCTTGGACACGCGCCTTGGTGAAACGCTTGTCGGCCCACTCGCCGAAACGCGCTAGATCCCAGGCGAACATGTCGTATTGCGGCTCTCCGTCCACGATCCACTGCGCCGACATCAGGCCGAGCCCGCCAGATTGCGAGAACCCCGGAATGATGCCCGTGCAACAGAAGTAGTTTTTCAGTTCCGGCACCGGACCGTAGAGCGCGTTGGCGTCCGGTGACCAGATCATCGGCCCGTTGATCACCCGCTTGACCCCGGCGTTGGCCGCCGCCGGGACCCGGTCCATCGCCCGCATGACATTGTCCATGATCCGGTCGAGGTCGTCGGCAAACAGTTCATGCCCGAAGCCCTGTGGCGTTCCGTCCTCGGCCCAGAATTTCATATCCTTCTCATAAGCGCCGATCAGCAGGCCATTGCCTTCCTGCCGCAGATAGTATTCGCCGTCGCGGTCGGCGATCGAGGGCAAACGCCGACCCATCGCCTCGATCTCGGGCATGGTTTCGGTGACGAAATACTGGTGCTCGGTTGGCTGCAGCGGCAGGGTGATACCCGCCAGCGCCGCAACTTCGCGGCCCCACAGGCCCGCTGCGTTGACCACCCATTGCGTGTGAATATTTCCTTTTGGCGTCTCAACGATCCAGGAACCATCGGCTTGTTGCACCGTGGCTGTCACCGGACAGAACCGTTCGATCTGCGCTCCCATCTGACGCGCTCCGGCGGCATAGGCCATGGTCACGCCCGATGGATCGACATTGCCGCCGTCGGGTTCGAACATGATGCAGCGGATACCGTCGAAATCGGCCAGCGGGTGCAGTTTTTCAGCTTCCGCACGACTGACCTCGTGGAAGTTCATCTTGTAATATTTCGCCTTCGCGGCCTGCAGGCGCAGCTGGTGTTCGCGCTCCGGCGTCTGCGCCAGATACAGCGAACCGGGTTGAAACACGCCGCAGCCCTGCCCGGTTTCCTGCTCCAGCTGCTTGTAGAGGTTCATCGTGTAATGCTGGATGCGGCTGATATTCGTGCTGTCGTGCAGCCCGTGGATATTCGCCGCCGCATGCCACGTGGAACCGGACGTCAACTCGTCGCGCTCCATCAGGACCACATCGCTCCAGCCGAGCTTGGCCAGATGGTAGAGGATCGAGCAGCCGACGAGGCCACCCCCGATAACAACGGCCTGCGCGTGGGTTTTCATCATAGGGCCTTCGGTAATAATGGGTATCGCTCCCGGCATACCGCGTTGCCGCGCAGGATACCCGCGAAATTATCCGCGCCATTGCCTCAAAAATTCCGGCCCTCGGGCCGGGGCAGCCGATCAGCGCGCCTGGGCCATCAAATCCGACACGCGAACGCGGCCAAGTTCCACCCGGCAGGAACGGATTGCAATCCCGGTTCCCGAGCCACCGCCGAACGTCGAGCCGATATAATCGCAATGCGCATCGCGATAGGCTTCCCAAGCCGCCTGACCGGCCGAGAGCGCCGGAATACTCACCTGTCTGCCGGTAATCTGGTCGAGCTCTTCGGCAGACCTCATGGCGAACTTCAGCGCGACCTCCACCGCCCTGTCCACATTCGCCTCTGCTTCGGCCACGCAACCCGCAATCTCGACCTGACTGGACAAACCAACCGAACATTCCAGCGATGGATCACCAAGCGCCGCCAGCGGCCAGCCTGTACCAATCAGAAGACAAGCCATTGATATCGTTCTCATAAAAAACCTCCCGATCTCGAATTTCAAACTCTCTTCGATTCACAGCGGCCACCCGGTCAGGATCGGCCTTCATAGGAAACGTCAGATGCAAAAAACCTGCTAGCTCAACGAAATCAGGGCGGCGCTTCGCAATTTATCGAAACGCCGCCCTGAATTTTGTCTGCCGCAGAATAATTAGCCTGCGGCGCAGCTTGCATGGAAATCAGGCGACGTCGAACCGGTCGGCGTTCATCACCTTGTTCCAGGCGGCCACGAAGTCGTTCACGAACGCCTCTTGCGCGTCGGCCGATCCGTA
>JBFFQS010000133.1:0-6740 GCA_041573315.1 Amylibacter sp.
CGAGGTGGCGAGCCACTCGGATTCGGCACCCCAATAGATATCCTCTTCCGGCTCCCAGACATCCGGACGTCCTCCGGCGAAGCCGAAGGTCTTGAATCCCATGGATTCAAGCGCGCAGTTACCTGCGAGGATCATCAGGTCGGCCCAGGAAATCGCCTTGCCGTACTTCGCCTTGATCGGCCAGAGCAGACGGCGGGCCTTGTCGAGGTTGCCATTGTCCGGCCAACTGTTGAGCGGCGCGAAGCGCTGCGTGCCTGCGGAGGCACCGCCACGCCCGTCGCCGGTGCGGTAGGTGCCGGCGCTGTGCCATGCCATGCGGATGAAAAGCCCGCCGTAGTGACCGTAGTCTGCCGGCCACCAGTCCTGCGAATCCGTCATCAGGTCATAGAGGTCCTGCTTGAGGGCCTTCAGGTCGAGTTTCTCGAATTCCTCGGCGTAATTGAACGCTTCGCCCATCGGGTCCATCTGTGCGGAATTCTGGTGCAGAATCCTGAGGTTCAACTGATTGGGCCACCAGTCCCGGTTAGACCTGATTCCCAAATGCGTGGCACCGTGCGTCATAGGGCACTTGCCTGCGGCTCCCATGTCATTTCCGTCCATTTTTCTCTCCCGTAATTACTACAATTGAACTGTCTAAAAGAAGAACGTCATGTTCTCCTTGATGGTCACCCGTTTGACAGCCAGCGCGGCTATCATTCGCAACGCAGGCCGTCTTTTGCAACGGCTGATTTCCACCTTCTCTAAGAGATGTCTATCTGATCCCCGCGATTATTATAAGTTGCATTTACTGATTCATGAAATAAGTTATGCTTATGATAAACTTCACTCTCAAACAGTTGCGTTATTTCGAAGCCCTTGCCCAACACAGGCATTTCGGGCGTGCGGCGGATAGTTGCGCGATCTCTCAACCGGCATTGTCCATGCAAATCAAGGAACTGGAAGAATCCCTGGGGACAGCGCTTTTTGAAAGGGGCGCGCGACAGGTCAGACTGACCAGCTTCGGCGAAGAATTCGCCCTGCGTGTCCGCGTCATCCTGGGATTGACCGATGAACTGGGCGATTTGACGCGCGCCTCGCGCGACAGGCTGGTGGGGCGCCTTCGTATCGGTGTGATTCCCACAATCGCACCCTACCTACTGCCGACAATCATCGGAAACCTGTCGCAAAGCCATGCGGGGCTCGACATTCACGTGCGTGAAACGCTGACGCACAAGTTGATCCAGGAACTTGTGGAAGGCCGGCTGGACACGGCTATCGTGGCCCTCCCCATTTCGGAGCCTGCATTAAACGAAGTTGCGCTGTTTACCGAAAGCTTCGTACTGGTCCGGCCAAGCGAGGACGAGGGAAAGCCGGTCCCCAACGCGGATGCGCTGCGTGAAATGCGATTGCTACTGCTTGAAGAAGGACACTGCTTTCGCGATCAGGCGCTTTCTTTCTGCAACATCCGCTCGGCGCTGCCGCGCGAAGGACTGGACGGCAGTTCCCTGTCGACACTTGTTCAGATGGTCGGCGCCGGCATCGGTGTCACGCTGATCCCGGAAATGGCCGTGCCGGTCGAGACACGCTCCGCTTCGGTGTCGGTCGCACGCTTCAAGAACCCGCAGCCTTCACGTACCGTTGGAATGATCACGCGCAAGACAAGTCCCCTGGCCAAACAGCTCGAGCAGATTTCCGAAGTTGTTCGTCAATCCGCCGAGACGCTGCGCGAGCGGAATACTCCGGTTACTTCAACCTGATCGAAACCGGTTTGACAACAGCCCCTACCCTTCCAATAAAAGCTTAGGCGACAAGGCCTTCGGGTCCACCCGCAGATCCAGAATGGCGGGCCTGCCCGCCTGACGGGCCTGGGCCAGAGCGTCTGGAAAATCGGCACCGTCCTCGACGGTCGCACCGAAAGCGCCATAGGCACGCGCCAGCGCCGCGAAGTCGGGATTGACGATGGCAGTGCCGGTGGGCCGCTTCGGGTAATTCCGCTGCTGGTGCATGCGGATGGTCCCGTACATGCCGTTGTTCGAAATCAGAACGACGATATTTGCGCCATACTGGCAAGCGGTGCCGAATTCCTGGGATACCATCTGGAAACAGCCATCACCGGCAAGACAGATCACTTCGCGCTGCGGCAATTCCAGTTTCGCGGCGATCGCCGCAGGCAGCCCGTAGCCCATGGTTCCGCTGGTCGGCGCAAGTTGCGTTCGCCATTTCCTGTAGCGATAATAGCGATGCAGCCAGGCGGCATAGTTACCGGCCCCGTTGGTCACGATGGCATCGTCGGGCAGCACCGTGTTCAGATGGGCAATCACCTGTTCCATTTTCACCGCGCCCGGCGTTTCCTGAGGCTCCTGCCAGCTTTCGTATGCGGCGCGTCCCCTGGCGAGCCAGTCCGAACGGTCTCGGTCCGGTGCACCCGCAGCCATGGCCAGCTGTTGGACGACCTGACCGGCTGACGCCGCGACCGACAGATTCGGCCGATAAACCCGACCGGGCTCCGAAGGGTCGGGGTGGACGTGCAGCAGCGTCTGGTCCGCCATCGGGGGCTTGAGCAAGGTGTAGCCGCTCGTGGTGATCTCGCCCAGCCGCGGGCCGAGGGACAGGATCGTGTCCGCTTCCCGCACGTAGTCCGCCAAAGCGGGATTGATCCCGATCCCGACATCTCCGACGTAGAAGCGATGCCTGTTGTCCAGATAGTCCTGACTGCGGAAAGAGGTCCCGACTGGAACCTCGAGCTTCTCGGCCAGCTTGCCCAGAGCCTCTGCCGCCTCTGGCGACCATCCACTGCCGCCAGCTATGATCAGGGGACGGCTTGCGGCATTCAACTGCTCCAGAATCGCCTCGATGTCGGCCTCGGCCGCCAGACCGGAAGGCAGCACGGCAGCCGGCACAGCCTTTGCCCCGGTCGCCGAGGACAGCATGTCCTCCGGCAATGCGAGCACTACGGGCCCGGGCCGGCCCGATTGCGCTACGTGAAAGGCCTGACTGATATATTCCGGTATCCGGTCCACACTGTCGATTTCAGCCGCCCATTTGGCCAGAGGCGCGAACATAGCACGATAATCGACCTCCTGAAACGCCTCGCGGTCGCGCTGATCCCGCGCCACTTGGCCGACAAACAGGATCATCGGCGTTGAATCCTGAAACGCCACGTGAACGCCGCCCGAGGCGTTTGTCGCGCCCGGCCCGCGCGTGACGAAAGCGATGCCGGGCCTGCCGGTCAACTTGCCATGCGCCTCGGCCATCAGCGACGCGCCGCCTTCGTTGCGGGCCACAATCACGTCGATATCGGACCCGTGCAATCCGTCCAGAGCGGCAAGATAGCTCTCGCCGGGGATGCAAAACACGCGGGACACGCCCTGCGCTTCAAGGGCTTCAACGAGGGCCTGACCACCATGTCGCATAAGCATGCCTTTCCGAGTTTACCTCGTCATTATGCAGTGCCGGGCGGGGTGCGCAAGCGCCGTTTAGCGATGTGCGGGGACGCCCTGAAGAAGCCTTGGCTTCGGGGCTGCAGGCCAACCACCAGGCGGGCGCAAACACTTCGCACGGATGTCGGGGCTTGGAGTCTGCGGCGCCGATCCAGCACTCCGGCCAACGATGCGTCGCTGGAAGGCTTCAGGAAATCAGCCCATGGCCGGGCTTGCCCTATTCGGTCAGGCTGCTTGGTTACCGGGTCATTCAAGCGCCGCGATCTGATCGTTCGCAGACCTCAACCTGCCTGACAGGGAACGCACCACGTTGCCCAGCATCGTCTCCAATATCTGCGGCCGCTCCTTCGACAGGCGCCGCACCTCCTCGACCGCGAACCCGTAGGCCAGAACCTGTGTGTCGGCTACCGCGTTGGCGGACCGCAGGCCACCGTCCAGAAGCGCCATTTCACCAAAGCTCTGACCCGGGCCGACTGCGGCGATCCGTCTGGCATCAGTCGAGGCGTCGCCCAGATGGATACTGACGGACCCGCGGACGACGATGAAGACAAGTTGCCCCGGTTCGCCGCTCCGCAGAATGGTTTCACCAGCTTTGAATTCGAAGGTCAGGATTGCGGATTCCAGAAGGGCCAGGTCCTCTCTGACCAGCCCGTGGAACAGTTCCAATTCGGACAGGCTCAGCTTTTCGTCACCGCTGCTTAGCCCGTTTTCCGCAAGAAGCGCGTTCTCTTCCGCTTCGAGCGCATGATCGATATCCGAGACAAACGCGCAATGGCCTGCGGCCACTTGCTCCGCGAAGGCATCCTGCAAGCCGTCAAGATTGGGGTTGCCAGCGACCTCGACAAAAGACAGTCGGGCACCTCTGGCCGCAAGATCACTCACGAACTGGCGCAATAGCAACCGCGCCGCCCGATCCACATAAGCGACCCGCCTGAGATCGAGAATGATCGCGCTGCAGCCATCCGCAAAATCGGTGGCGCGACGGATCAGGCGTTCGACCGTACCGAAGAAAAGCGGCCCCTGTGCCTCGATTACGGCGATGCGCCAGCCTTCGTCCTGAAGCAAGTCGCTCTCGCGCGGCGACCGGATACGGTTTGAGCCGACCTCGTTTCCGCGATACATGCGGCGCAGAGTGCTGCGCGTATCAGATCGGTCGACATAGGCGTGCAGGCTGAAATCGCGGGTGAAGCGTTTACAAACCTCGATGCCCCGCACCGAATTGCCGACACTGTCGAGACGCGGCGAATAGACCGCGATACCCAACTGGCCCGGCAGAACCGCGATGAGACCGCCCGAAACACCACTCTTGGCGGGCAGCCCAACGTCGAACATCCACTGGCCGGCGTAATCGTACATCCCGCAGGTCGCCATGACCGACATGACGTCGCGAACATTTCCCGGAGAGATCACGCGCTCACCGGACAAGGGGTTTCGCCCATGGGCGGCCAGCGTCGCCGCCATCATGGCGAGGTCGCGGGTTGTCACCAATACCGAGCATTGCCGGAAGTACAGATCGAGCACCTCCTCCGCCGGACCGTCGATCATACCCGAGTTGAGCATCATATAGGCAATGGCACGGTTTCGGTGACCCGTTTCCTTCTCGGAGAGATAGACCTTTTCATCCATTTCCAGCGGACGACCGGCGAAGCGGCTGAAAAAGTCCATCTGCTCGGCGGCTCGTTCGGCATGGGTGTTTCCGCGCAGCAGTTCGCTCATGGCGATCGCGCCGGCATTGACCATGGGGTTGAAGGGCCGGTTGTTTTCGTCATCGAGAATAATCGAGTTGAAAGGGTCCCCGGTGGGTTCCACGCCCACCTTCTTCAGCACATTTTCCAGCCCGTATTCCTGAAGCGCGTAACCGAACATAAAGGGCTTCGAAACTGACTGTATGGTGAAGGGAGTATCTGTGTTTCCGACCGCATAGACCGCACCATCCACCGTTGCTACGATGATAGCCAAGTCCTCCGGGTCCGCCTTGGCCAGTTCCGGAATATAATTGGCAACCTCCCCATCGCGGATTCCGGCAACTTCATGCAGCAGTCGGTGCAGATATCCTTCGACAGGCGAGGTCGCTTGGGTCTTTCCATCAGACAGCTTGGTAAGCATTCCAGAATCGTTCCCGCCATGTTTCGGCAATTGTCCGGCAAGCTGCCGCAGAGTTAGGCAAAGCGGAATTCCAGCAAGGGCAGCGCGCCTTTAGCGCGCGACCCACTGCCATAAATTTAAGCACAAATTTGAAAATTGCCGGCCTTGTGAGCACAATGATGAGGCCCTTCAAATTTGGTCTGTTGCACTGGCATGTTGCAGGCGGCTTGTAATCAGCTCAGCATGCGGAACCGGCTTTTCGGGTCGTGTCGGCGCGCCAGCAAAGTATTTATAAAGCAGCTCCGCCACATGTTGACCTTGCAGCCAGCACTCCTCATGCAGGCCGGAGCCGCGCGTCCAGCCGCCAGCGTAGAAGATGCCTTTCTCGCCTTGATGATGATTGTCTATCTCGGCCTGCGTATTCATGCAGGCGAAATCATAGATGTTGTGACGCAAATTGGCGACGGCCGGATTTCCATTGACATCCTTCAGCACCATATCTTCCGGGATCGGCAGGTAGGGATTGATAGAGACGAAAAACTCAGGCAGGCCGAATTTGCTGTATTCCGCGCTGGCACCATCGTTCTGGTGGCGGTTGGCCACATAGTTGATCACATAAGGCTTCAGCGCGACCGATCCCGGCTCGTGGATCACGATATTGTACGTGCACCAGCAGTTACGGTCGACCGGCATGATGCGCGAGTCGGTATGGGCGACGCTGATACCGTCTTCGTATGTTATCTGGGCCAGCAGATTGGCCGCCACCGGCGGAAGCCCGTCACCCATCGCCCTGAGGGCCTGGTCGGCATGCGTTGCAAGGACGACGGCGTCGGCTTCCAGCACCTTGCCGCTGTTGGTGTCCTTCACGGACCAACCGCCTTTGCCGTTCGGCGTGACGAGCGCCTTGAAGCCGGTTTCGAGCCTGACGCTTGGCATATTCGCCGCCATGTATTTGGTCAGGGCATCGATCCAGTGACTGGCGCCGCCCACGAAATAATTCCGGTCGGCCTTTTGCCCGCCGGCGCCTTCCTGGATCTTGTAGTAGTGCATCACCGCCGCAAAGGGCATCTTGCGCGGGCCGGTTGCCTGTGACGTAAAATACATGCCATTGATGCGCGGGTAGATCACCAGTGGCCCCAGGCGCTCGTCCCATCCGTGCACGGGCGACATTTCGTCGATGTATTCTTCAACTGTATAGCTTGCAGAGTCCCGGTTCTCGGCATCCTTTGCGGCGAC
>JBFFQS010000134.1:0-6635 GCA_041573315.1 Amylibacter sp.
AGATCGGTGATCTCGGCGGCGATGGCCCAGAGCCCCTTGCGATCCACGTCACGCAACACCGGCACCATCAGACCGTGCGGCGTATCCACGGCAATGCCGATATGGAAGAACTGCTTGAGGATCAGGGTTTCGCCCGTCGCGTCCAGCGAGGCGTTGAACCGCGGAAACTCTGCCAGACAGCGGGCCAGCGCCTTGACCTGAAAGGCCAGCGCCGTCAGCTTGACGCCCCTCGCCTGTCCTTCGGCTTTCAATTCCTTGCGGAACGCCTCGATCCGGCGCATGTCGGCGCGGTCGTGATGCGTGACCTGCGGGATCATGGCATTGGCGGCCGCCAGATTGTCGGAGGCCACGCGTGCCATCCTTGTCAGCGGTTCCTCTGTCACCGGCCCGTACTGGCTGTGGTCAACCGCCCAGTAGCGGCTGTGATCCGCGCCGGATGGTGCGGCAGTGGCACCGCCCGCCAGATGCCGGTCGACATCTTCGCGGGCCAGCGTTTCGCGCCCGGTGGCGGCGGCGAGCGCCTCCAGATCGACGCCCTTGTCGCTTGCGTAGCTTCGCGTGGCGGGACTGGCGATATAGCTCATGACGGACCTACCACGCAGCCGAGATATACTGAGTTTCCATGAATTCGAGCATGCCTTCATGCCCGCCTTCGCGGCCCAGACCGGATTGCTTGACGCCGCCGAACGGTGCCGCCGGATCGGAGACAAGACCTCGGTTCAGGCCGACCATGCCGTATTCCAGACGCTCGCAGACCTGCAGGCCGCGCTTCATGTCCTCGGTGAAGACATAGGCGACCAGCCCGTATTCGGTGTCGTTGGCGCGGCGGATGACGTCTTCCTGATCCGAGAATGTCTGGATCGCGGCGACTGGGCCAAAGATCTCGTCCACGACGCATTCCGCGTTTTCCGGCACGTTCGACAGGACGGTGGGCATGTAGAAGAAGCCCTTGCCTTCGGGCGCCTTGCCGCCGAGGTGCAGCTTCGCGCCCTTGGCGACGGCGTCCTCGACGAAGTGGGCCACCTTGTCGCGTGTGTCGGCGTTTACCAACGGGCCGACATCGACGCCGTCCTCGGTGCCGTCGCCGACCTTGAGTTTCGCCATTGCGGCGGTGAATTTCTCGGTGAAGGCGTCCGCGACCATTTCATGGACATAGATCCGGTTGGCGGCGGTGCAGGCCTCGCCCAGATTGCGCATCTTGGCCTGCATGGCGCCTGCGATGGCCACGTCCATGTCGGCGTCGTCGAACACGATCAGAGGCGCGTTGCCGCCCAGTTCCATCGCCGGTTTCAGAACCTGATCGGCGGCTGCGTGCAGCAGTTTGCGGCCAACGCCGGTCGAGCCGGTGAAGGACACGACGCGGACGCGGGGATCGTGCAGCAGGTGATCGACCATTGCGCCGGTCTTTTTGGAGGGCAGTACGTTGACCAGTCCCTTGGGCACGCCTGCTTCCTCCAGCAGGGGCATAAGCGCCAGCATGGTCAGCGGGGTTTCCGAGGCCGGTTTGATGATCACCGGACAGCCGGCGGCGAGCGCAGGTGCGATTTTGCGGGTACCCATGGCGGCGGGATAGTTCCACGGCGTGATCAGAACGGCGATACCGGCGGGGCGGTGCTGGACCACGATCCGCGCGCCCGATGCAGGCGCATGGGTGATCAGCCCGTCGCCGCGCACGGCTTCCTCGGAGAACCAGCGGAAGAATTCGGCGGCATAGGTGGCCTCGCCCATGGCGTCGTTGCCTGCCTTGCCGTTTTCCAGCGTGATCAGCCGGGCGAATTCCGGCAGGCGCGCGGCCATCAGGTCATAGGCCTTGCGCAGAACTTCGCCGCGTTGGCGCGGCGTGCGCGCCTTCCAGTCGGCGAAGGCGGCCTCGGCGGCGTCGAGCGCGTCTTTCGCGTCGGCGATCTCTGCCGAGGCGACAGAGGCCAGAACCTCTTCGGTCGCGGGGTTCATAACGTCGAAGCGTTGGCCCTCGGCCCCCTCGCGCCATTCGCCGTTGATGTAAAGGTCGGTGTATTTCATTGGTCTCTCCAGGTTCAGAGGAGATGGCGGAGCGGCTGTTCCAACCGTCCGGCAAATCTTGTTATCAAGTCTATCGCAGCCTCGGGCGAAAGAACACCCGCAGCGCATTCGAGTGTGATCGACAGGTCCGGGCCGTCGCCGCCGATGCACAGAACCGGCGCGGTTTCCGTTCCGAACCGGGCGCTGCTCAGCCGCGTGCCAGTCAGGTCGCGCAGGATCAGCGACGGGGCCGCGCCGGTGTCGTCCGGGGCTGCTCCAAGCGGGCCGAGATCGGGGTCCGCGAAGAGGCTCTGTGTGCCGTCACGCTCGGCCGCGACGATCACCACTGCGTCCCGGTCCGGATCGCGCAGGCCTGCTGCAGCGAAACCGGCCATGATCGCGGTGCGGTCGGCCGGTCTGCCGGTCTCGGCCGCGATCCAGTCGCAGAAATCGCTGAGGCCAATGGCCGGAACGCGCGCGGTCAATTGAAGCATGTTTCCCGATGCAGCGGCGGCGGGCAGGGCGCTGAGGGCTTCCAGATCGCTGACGTGGTAGGGTTGCGGGTGGCCGGCCTGCACAAGACGCGAAAGATCCAGACCCCTCTCCGCCGCCAGCCGTCTGGCCTTGGGCGAGGCGAGGATACGTCCGTCCGCCGATGTCATGGCGGGTTTGGCAGCCTGTCTGGCGGCGGGTTCGGCAGGGACTGCCGGTTTTGCCTTGGATGTTTCGGCGGGTGCTTCGGGTTTTTCTGCGGAGGCGGGCTTTGGCGCGGGCGCGGCTTTGGCGCTGCGTTGCTGCGGTGCGGCGGGTTTGTCGGCGGAAATCACCGCGATGACGTCGCCGACGGGCACATCCTCGCCGGCTTCGGCCATCAGAACCGCGATGAAGCCGTCCTGACCGGCGGGAACTTCCATCGTGGCCTTGTCGGTCTCGACCTCCAGAAGCACGTCGTCGGCGGCGACCGCATCGCCCGGCGCCTTGTGCCATGCAACAATCAGGCCGCTGTCCTGCGCCATTCCGAGGGCCGGCATGATGACCTGTTTCCCGTCGGGAAGCGCCTCTGAGGCAGGCGCTTCATCGGGCTCTTCAACCGGCGCATCTTCCGCTGCTTCTTCGTCGGGGGTGCCGGGCTTTGCCTCGGCGGCAGGTGCGGCCTCGCCGGAGCCTTCCGGGCTGTCGGAAATCAGGGCCACGACATCGCCGACCGGAACATCGTCGCCGGCTGCGGCGCGCAGGTCGGTCAGATAGCCGTCGGCCTGCGCCTCTACCTCCATGGTCGCCTTGTCGGTCTCGACCTCCATGATCGGATCGCCGGCCTTGACCGCATCGCCGGGCTTTTTCAGCCATGACACGATCAGGCCGGTGTCCTGCGCCATTCCGAGGGCTGGCATGATAACCTCATGCGCCATGTTACAGCTCCCCGCGGACAGATTTTCGGGCGGCCTCGGCAACGCCTTCGGGGGTCGGTACCGTGATGTCTTCCAGCGCGGGCGAGAACGGTATCGGCACGTCCATCGCACCGATGCGCTTCACCGGAGCGTCAAGATGGTAGAAGGCCTTTTCGTTCAGGCGGCTGGCGATCTCGCTGGTGACGCCGAAGCTCTGGTGGCCTTCGTCGATGACGATGGCGCGCGAGGTCTTGATGACGGATTTCAGCAGGGTCTCCTCGTCCAGCGGCACAATGGTGCGCGGGTCGATTACCTCGGCGGAAATTCCTTCTTCGGCCAGAATGTCTGCGGCCTTCTCGGCGACCTGAACCATTGAAGAGGTGCCAATCAGAGTGATGTCCGTGCCTTCGCGCAGGATATTGGCCTCGCCGAACGGGATCAGGTATTCCTCTTCGGGCACGGGGGCCTTGTCGTTGTACATCAGCTTGTCTTCGAAGATCACCACCGGATTGTTGTCGCGGATCGCGGTCTTCATCAGGCCCTTGGCCTCGTATGCCGAAGACGGCAGCGCCACCTTCAGCCCCGGAATATGGGCGACCAGCGCATGCAGCGATTGCGAGTGCTGCGCCGCCGAGCGCCGTGTCGCGCCCATGTTGGTGCGCAGGACCAGCGGTACCTTCAGTTTGCCGCCGGACATGTAATGCGTCTTGGCGGCCTGGTTGCAGAGCTGATCCATGATCAGGAAGATGAAGTCGCCGAACATCAGGTCGACGATCGGCCGCGATCCGGTCATGGCCGCGCCGACGGCGATGCCCATGAAGCCGGGTTCGGCGATCGGCGTGTCTATGATGCGGTCGGGGCCGAATTCCTCGACCAGACCGGACAGGATCTTGAATGGCGTACCCGCCTCGGCCACGTCCTCGCCGAGCAGGAAGATAGTGTCGTCGCGCCGCATTTCCTCGGCGATGGCCTCGTTGACGGCCTTGGACAGCGTGATATTTCGCATTTTTTCCTCCTCAGGCCGGGTTTGCGGCGAAGACATGCATGTCCACTTCGCTCGCGTCCGGGTATTTTGCGTCCAGCGCATAGGCGACGGCAGCTTCGGCGTCCGCTTTGACATCCGTTCGGATTTTCTCGAGTTCTTCGTCCGAAGCGACGCCCTCCTTGGTCAGCCACTTGCCGAAATTCGTGATCGGGTCACGCTCGGTCTTCCAGAAGGTTTCTTCCTCTTTCGAGCGGTAGTATTCGCGGTTGATATCGCCGACATGGTGGCCGTGATAGCGGTAGGTTTTGAGTTCGATGAAGAACGGACCCTCGCCCTTGCGGCAGCGGGCCACCAGCTTTTGGGTCAGGTCATTTACGGCCAGAACATCCTGGCCGTCTACGACATGCGATTCGATGCCGAAGGCCTCGGCCCGCGCCGTCAGGCTGCCGGCGGCGGTTTCCTCGACCTTGGTGTATTCGCCGTAAAGGTTGTTTTCGCAGGCGTAGATCACCGGCAGGTGCCACAGCGCGGCCATGTTCATGACCTCGTACAACAGTCCCTGCGCGGTTGCGCCGTCGCCGAAGAAACAGACCGTGACGTCTCCGGTGCCGAGCCGTTTCGCCGACAGGGCCGATCCCGTGGCGATGCCCATCGAGCCGCCGACAATGGCGTTGGCGCCGAGGTTGCCGTTCGACTGGTCGGCGATGTGCATCGAGCCGCCCTTGCCGCGGCAGTAGCCTTCTTCCTTGCCCAGCAGTTCGCAGAACATTTCCTTGAACTCCGCGCCCTTGGCCACGCAATGGCCGTGGCCGCGGTGGGTCGATGTGATCTTGTCGGTCTTGGTCAGCGCCTCGCAGATACCCACGGCGACGGCTTCCTCGCCGGAATACATATGGGTCAGGCCCGGCATCTTGGCGGACAGGTACAGCTGGTTCGCCTGATCCTCGAAGGCGCGGATGCGCACCATCTGGGTGTACATGCGCAGATAGTCCTCGGTGTTCGACTTGGTCTTGGCGGCGCTCATGGTGGCTTTCTCCTTGGGGTGTCCGGCCCCCGCGCGGGGGCCGGATCGGGTATCAGTAGCGGTTCGCGATCGGCAGGTCCTGCGCCGGGAACAGGCTGATGACCTGACAACCTTTGTCGGTCACGATCACCTCTTCCTCGATCCGCGCGGCGGAATAGCCGTCGGATGCGGGGCAGTAGGTCTCCAGTGCGAAGACCATGCCGGTCTGGATCTCCATCGGGTTTTCCAGGCTGACGGCGCGGCTGATGATGGGCCGCTCGTGCAGCGCCAGGCCCAGACCGTGGCCGAATTGCAGGCCGAAGGCGGACAGTTCGTCGGGGAAGCCGAATTCCTCGGCTTTGGGCCAGAGTTTTGCGACCTCATCGGTCGTGACGCCCGGCCTGATCGCCTCGATCGAGGCGTCGATCCACTCGCGCGCCCTGATATAGGCGTCGTTCTGGGAAGGCGACGAAAAGCCGACATTAAACGTCCGGTAATAGCACGTCCGATAGCCCTGATAGCTTTGCAGGATATCAAAGAACGCCTGATCGCCGGGCCGGATCAGCCGGTCGGTGAAGTTGTGCGGATGCGGGTTGCAGCGCTCGCCGGAGATCGCGTTGATCGCCTCGACGTCGTCCGAACCCATCTCGTAGAGCAGCTTGTTCGACATCGCCACGATGTCGTTCTCCCGCACGCCGGGTTTCAGCTCTTCGTAGATCATGTGATAGACGCCGTCGACCATGCTGGCCGCCTGGTTGAGCAGCTGGATCTCGTCGATGTTCTTGATCTCGCGGGCGCTCAGCATGACCTGCTGGCCGTCGACAACGTGCAGACCTGCCTCTTGCAGGGCGAAGAACATCGCGGTTTCGGCATAGTCCACGCCGACCGGCATGCCGGCCATGCCGGCCTTCTTGATCAGGCCGGCGATTTCCTCGGCATAGCGTTTCATCAGGCCGAAGCTGGGCGGGATGGTGCCGCGCATGCCCACGACGCCTGCCAGCATCCGGTCGGGGTCGAGCCAGTCGCAATATTCGCGGTGGTGAACTGCGGCCGAGCCGAAGTCCCAGACATAGGGCTCCTCGTCACCTGCCAGCAGGCAGAACCGGCACATCTTGTCGCGTTCCCACTCGCCGATCTTGGTGCCGGAAACATAGCGGATGTTGTTCACGTCGAACATCAGCATCGAGCCGAGGTTCGATTTCTTCAGGGCCTGCTTGGCACGCGACAGGCGATAACGGCGCAGACGGTCGTGATCGAC
>JBFFQS010000135.1:0-6621 GCA_041573315.1 Amylibacter sp.
CCGACTGGCTGCTGAAACATGGCCGCGTCGGCGTGGGCGGCATCGATACGCGCCGCCTGACCCGTGCGATCCGGCTGCAAGGCGCGCCGCATGTCGCGATCTCGCACGATCCGGCGGGACATTTCGACCTGCTTGGCCTGCTGGAACACGCGCGCGCCTTTTCCGGGCTGGAAGGCCTTGATCTGGCCAAGGAAGTCACCTGCGCCCAGTCCTACAGATGGAACGAACAGCGTTGGGCCTGGCCGGACGGCTACTCCGAGGCTCCCGCCGGCGGCAAGCGCGTCGTGGCCATCGATTATGGCGCGAAACGCAACATTCTGCGCTGTCTGGCATCTGCCGGATGCGACGTCACCGTGCTGCCGGCGACAGCAACCGCCGAAGAGGTGCTGGCGCACGACCCGCAAGGCGTTTTCCTATCGAACGGACCGGGCGACCCGGCGGCCACCGGCGAATACGCCGTGCCGATGATCCGCCACCTGCTCGACAAGACCGACTTGCCGATTTTCGGTATCTGTCTTGGTCACCAGATGCTGGCGCTGGCGCTGGGTGGCAAGACCCAGAAAATGAACCACGGTCACCACGGCGCCAACCATCCGGTCAAGGACATTGAAACCGGCAAGGTCGAGATCACCTCGATGAACCACGGCTTTGCCGTTGACGGCAGCAGGCTGCCCGAGGGTGTCATGGAATCGCATGTTTCGTTGTTCGACGGATCGAATTGCGGCATCCGCATGACCGACCGTCCTGTGTTTTCGGTTCAACACCACCCGGAGGCCAGCCCCGGCCCGCAGGACAGTTTCTACCTGTTTGAAAGATTTGCCGCCTCGATGGCCTGAATACTTCTAACTTAACGCAGAATTAACCAAGACGTCCCAGCCTGACAGCCACCTAACAGTGGGCTGAACTCATGCATATGACAGACGTGGCGTCGGGCAACGCCGTTCGATCCCGATCCTATCCGCGGCGCAGCCCGGAAAAGCTCGGCGACATCCTGTTGCGCCACAAACTGGTGCAGCCCAGCCATATCATGCAGGCGCTGCAGAGGCAGCAATATCAGAATGCCCGGATCGGAGAGATACTCCGCGCTCACGGCGCCGTCAGCGACCGCGACCTGCTGTTTGCCCTGTCCGAACAGAGCTCGCTGCGGGCTGTCGAACTCGAAAAAGAGCCGCCGGACCCCGAATTGCTGGCCGGTATCGCACCCGAAGACTGCCTGCGCCTGTCCTTCCTGCCCTGGCGCAAGAGCGGTGTTTCCTGGGTCATCGCCATCGCCGATCCGCAGAAACTGCCCGAAGTTTCGGCCCTGATCGAAAGACATTGCAGCGCCTATTCCTTCGTCCTGACCTTGCGCGCAGACATCGAGCAATTCGTGGCAGCTTTCTCTCACGATTACCTGTCCCGGCGCGCCAACTCCATATGCCCGCCGCAATACTCGGCCCGAAGGTGGCGCGGCAGACGCCCCCTTTTGCTGGGATTCGGCTTGCTGAGCACGTTGTCGGCAATCGCATATCTGTTTCCCGAGGCCGCCTTTGGCACCCTGTTGACATGGGTTCTGATTGCCCTGATCTGCAACACGACCTTCAAGATTGTCTGCCTGACCGCTTATTTCCGCCGTAAGCGGCGACCTGCGGCGGTGCGCGAGCGACCTGACAAGCTGCCGAAAGTCTCGATCCTGATCCCTCTGCTGCGAGAGAGCGACATCCTCGGCCGCCTGATCGCCCGGATGGAGCGGCTGAGCTATCCGGCGGAACTGCTGGAAATCTGTCTGGTCTACGAGGCTGCGGATACCGAAACCGCCCGACATCTGGCGCAACACGCCCTGCCGCGCCAGTTCAAGGCGATAGAAGTTCCTGTCAGCGACCTTCAGACCAAACCGCGGGCTATGAATTACGCGCTGGATTTCTGTCAGGGCGACATTATCGGCGTTTTCGATGCCGAGGACGCGCCCGAACCGGATCAGATATTTGCCGTCGTCGAACATCTGGCCTCTGCGCCCAAGGACGTGGCCAGCGTGCAATGCGCGCTGGATTACTACAACGCGCGCACCAACTGGCTGTCGCGTTGCTTTGCCATCGAATATGCAATCCTGTTCCGGGTCATCCTTCACGGCCTCGACGCGCTGAAACTGCCGATACCGCTGGGCGGAACCTCTGTCTACTTCCGCCGCTCGGTTCTGGAACGGCTCGGCCGCTGGGATGCCCATAACGTCACCGAGGACGCTGATCTGGGTATGCGCATGAAACGGCTTGGGTATCGCTGTGAAATGGTCGACTCGACGACCTATGAAGAGGCGAACTTCCGGCTGCGGCCATGGGTCCGGCAACGGTCACGCTGGCTCAAGGGGTTCATGATGACATGGATGACGCATCTGGGCCGGCCACGAGCGCTCTACCGCGATCTCGGGCCCGTCGGTTTCGTGATTTTCAACGTGCTGTTCCTCGGCACGATGACCGCCTTTGCCACCGCACCCATCGTCCTGCCGCTGTGGCTGCTGACATTCGGCGTGGACCTGCCGTTCTACACGCTGCTGTCACCGCTGTTTCTGGGCGTCATGATCGCAGCTTTCGTTATGACCGAGTTGATCCTGCTCTTGTTGGGATATGTCGCCACAAACGGGGCCGACCACCGTCATTTGCGCAGCTTCCTGCCAACGATGGTATTTTACTGGCCGATCGGCTGTCTGGCAGCCTACAAGGCGATCTTTGAATTGTTCACCCGCCCCAGTTTCTGGGATAAGACCGCGCACGGCATCAATGACGCCGACTATCAGAGCGAGATTTCACGCCTGACGTCGCGCAAGTTACCGAAAAAGTGGAATTTTCTGTCCTGAGAGCGAAGCCGCTGTTTCTAGAAACCGCCCGCATCGATTTTCAGCCGGGTTTCATAGGCATGCGAGATATGCGCCTTCAGCGCCGCTTCGGCGGCGTCTTCGTCGCCAGCCTCGATGGCTTTGACGATGGCTTCGTGCTCGTCCAGCGCCTCCGCGCCTCGTCCGTCCACCGCCAGCGACGTGTTGGCCAGCAGCGCCATTGAGCGGTGCACCATCTCAAGTTGCTGCACCAGGTACCGGTTGTGGCTCGCCAAATGGATCTGGCCGTGGAACCGCCGGTTGGCCCGCGACAGCTTGCGCGGCTCGCCGACGATTTCCCGGTCGGCGGAAATCATGTCGTAGAGCACACGGATTTCTTCGGCGGTGGCATGCTTCGCCGCAAGGCGCGCTGCAAGACCCTCCAGCGCCGAGCGCACCGCATAGAGTTCAGCCAACTGGTTGTGGTCAAGCGTCGCCACGACCAAAGATCGTCCGTCGCGCGTCAACATGGCCTGGGTTTCCAGACGTTGCAGCGCCTCGCGGATCGGGGTCCGCGACACGCCGAACCGTTCCGCCAGCTCGGCCTCTACCAACCGGTCGCCCGGTCCGTAAATACCCTGATCAATAGCATCGAGGATCAGGTCGTAGGCATCCTTGGTCGGAGGTCCGGAAGCTGTCATGGTAATTCCCTTGTATACTTGGGCACACCATACCCCTGCAAACAGCCATTCACAATCAAAACCTGTCCGCGATCTTGCTGGACGCGCCCCGGCCTTCGGACTAGTTTCCCCTTATGAAAAACGACTTCGCCCACGTAAATCACTGGATTTTCGATCTCGACAACACGCTCTACCCGCCCGCGGCGGCGCTGTTTGACCAGATCGAAGTCCGCATGACGGATTTTGTTTCCCGCGCGTTAAATATCGATCGTGCCGAAGCGAACCGGCTCCGGCATCAATACTGGCTGCAATACGGCACCACCCTGTCCGGCCTGATGCGCGAACACGGCGTCGATCCGGAGCCGTATTTGGTTGAGGTGCATGAAATCGACCTCGGCCACCTGGAAAAGGCGCCCGACCTGCGCAGCGCCATCGCCCGCCTGCCGGGCCGCAAGATCGTCTATACCAACGGCTCGAAATTCCACGCCGAGCGGGTCATCGACGCGCGCGGGCTCAATGACGTTTTCGACGCGATCTATGGCATAGAACATGCGGACTACCTGCCAAAACCAGAGCGGCAGGCGTTCGAACTGATCTGCGCCCGCGACGGCATAGAGTCGACCCGCGCCACGATGTTCGAGGACGACGTCCGCAATCTGGCCGAGCCTTTCGAGATGGGCATGAAGACCGTTCTGGTCGGCGAACACGACGGCGCAGACCATGTGCATTACAATACGGACGACCTGTCCGGTTTTTTGTCGCGGCTGGGCCTATGACACTTTCATCCGCCCGGGCCACGGACTATGTCGAATAGCATGACACGCATGGACACGGATATTATGGTCAGCGGCGGCGGCATCGCCGGGCTGACGGCCGCCTGCGCCTTTGGCGCGGCGGGCCACCGCGTGATATGCGTCGACCCGGCACCGCCAGTGACCGTGGCGGCCGATCCGTCCTCCGACCTGCGCAGCACCGCTTTTCTGCAGCCTGCCCGCGATACGCTGATCGCCGCAGGCATCTGGGATTTCCTGCAGGACCATGCCACGCCGCTGCAAATCATGCGTCTGGCAGACGCCGGCGGCGAATCCAACGAGATCCGCAAGGTCGCGGATTTCGACGCGGCGGAAGTCTCGGGCATGCCGTTCGGCTGGAATTTCCCGAACTGGCTGCTGCGCCGCGAACTGCTTAACAGGATCGCCAGCCTGCCGAACGTAAGCTTTCTGCCCGGCGTTTCGACGAAAACGCTCACAACCCGCGAGAGCGAGGCAATTGTGCGCCTGTCAAACGGCCAGTCCGTCCACGCCGCGCTGGTCATCGCCGCTGACGGGCGCAATTCCCCGGTCCGCTCCATGCTGAATATCGGTGTAAAAACATGGCGTTACGGGCAAAAAGCGCTAGCCTTCACCGTGTCGCACACCGAACCACACCACAATGTCAGCACCGAGATTCACCGCTCCGGCGGGCCGTTCACGCTGGTGCCCCTGCCCGACCGCGACGGCAAGCATCACTCCGCGGTCGTCTGGATGGAAACCGGCCCGCACGCCAAGGCCTTGTCGGAATTGCCGCCTGAAGAGTTCAACGCGGCGCTGAATGCACGCAGTTGCGGCGTATTGGGAAAACTAAAACGCGAAAGCCGCCTGACGCTCTGGCCGATCATCAGCCAGATAGCCGAGCGCCTGTCCGGCCAGCGCACTGCGCTGGTTGCAGAGGCAGCCCACGTCATCCCCCCAATCGGCGCGCAGGGCCTGAACATGAGCCTCGCCGATATCCAGTGCCTGCTGGAGCTGTTCGCAGATGCCCCGGACATTGGGTCACAGGCGCTGCTCGACCGCTATAACCGCAAACGATGGCCCGATATCAAGGCCCGCGTTACCGGCGTCGATATCCTGAACCGGGCGGCCATGGCAGAAAGCCCGAGCCTGCGCGATCTGCGGATGAAGGGCCTGACCTCGCTGCACGGGATCAAACCCCTGCGCAAGGCAGCCATGCAGGCGGGCTTGGGAAACCGTTAGCCGATCGCGTCGAACGCCGCATCCAGCCGCGCTATGGTGGCATCCACGTCATAGAGCTTGTCCAACCCGAACAACCCGATCCGGAAAGACGAAAATCCTTCCGGCTCGTCACAGCGCAACGGCACGCCCGCCGCGATCTGTACGCCTTGGGCGGCGAATTTGCTGCCATTCTGAATTCCGCCATCGTCCGTGAAGCAGACCACGACACCCGGTGCGCCGAACCCGTCGGCAGCCACGGATTTGAACCCGCGCTTCGCCATCAGCGCCCGCACCCCGTCGCCAAGCGCCTGCTGGGCCGCCTTCAGCTTGTCGAAACCGTAGGTCTGCGTTTCCAGCATCACGTCGCGGAACACCTTGAGCGCATCTGTGGGCATTGTCGCGTGATAGGCATGGCCGCCATTCTCATAGGCCTCCATGATATTGGTCCAGATCTGCAGGCTCATGGCGAAGCTGCTGCTCTGGGTTTCGGCCACCTTGGCGCGCGCGGCGGCGCTCATCATCACCAGACCGGCGCATGGCGAAGCCGACCAGCCCTTTTGCGGGGCGGAAATCACCACATCCACGCCAAGCGCCTTCATATCGACCCAGATGCACCCCGACGCGATGCAATCAAGCACGAAAAGCCCGCCGACCGCATGCACGGCTTCGGCAACCGCCCTGATGTAATCGTCCGGCAGGATCACCCCGGAAGAGGTCTCCACATGCGGCGCGAACACCACGGCCGGGCGTTCTTCGATGATCCGCGCGACCATTTCACCGACGGGAACCGGCACAAACGGCGCTTGCGGGTCGTTGCCGGTTTGCCGCGCCATCATCACAGTTGCCTCGGACGGAATGTTCCCGGCCTCGAAAATCTGGGTCCAGCGGAAGGAAAACCAGCCATTGCGGATCACCATGACCTTTTCGCCATTCGCCAACTGCCGCGCCACCGCTTCCATCGCATAAGTACCGCCGCCTGGGATCACAGCCACGCTGTCGGCCTTGTAGACATCTTTCAACATGCCTGAGATATCACGCATAACCTGTTGAAAAACTTTGCTCATATGATTCAGGGATCGGTCGGTGAAAACGACGGAGAACTCCAGCAATCCATCGGGATCGACATCGGGCAGCAGGGCGGTCATGGGTGTATCCTTCGAAA
>JBFFQS010000136.1:0-6610 GCA_041573315.1 Amylibacter sp.
AGGCGGACGGCTGCATGGGGCGGCAAAAAGGAACGGGCCACCCTCAGGATCGGAGGGTGGCCCGTATTTCCTGGCCTCGGGAGTATTCGAAAAGGGCCGGGCTTATGCCTTGCCTTTCCGTGGCACGAGGTACTGCTCGGCCTTGCGCATCAGGATGTCGATGCCATAGCCGATGATGCCGATCAGGATAATCCCCATGATTACGATATCGGTCAGCTGGAATTTCGACGCGACCATGATCATCATGCCCGCCCCCTTTTCGGCGGCAACGAGTTCAGCCGCGACAACCGTGCCCCAACAGACCCCCATGGCGACCCGCGCACCGGTAAAGATTTCCGGCAACGAGTTCGGCACGATCACGTGGCGCATGATCTGACCCTTTGATGCGCCCAGCGAATAGGCGGCGTGGACTTTCGTGATGTTGACGCCAGAAACGCCGGCCCGCGCCGCAATGGTCATGATCCAGAGCGCGGCGAGGAACAGCAGGATTATCTTGCCGACTTCGCCGATGCCGGCCCAGATGATGACCAGCGGGATCAGCGCGAGCGGCGGAACCGGACGCATGAATTCAACTATGGGATCAAACCAGCCGCGGAACCAATCGCTGAGACCCATGGCGTAACCCAGCGGAATACCCACCAGCGCGCCGAAGAAGAACCCAACGACAACCCGGAACAGGGACCAGCCAAGATGTTCGAACAGGGTCGAATTCTGATAGCCTTGTTTGGAGATTTCCACGATCCGGCTCCAGACAGCTTCGGGCGCGGGCAACCAGATCGGCTCCATCTGCCATCCCTGCGCGGGCTTGTAGTTCAGCGTGCCCTTGGGCGTCATAGAGACTTCTCCGGATGGGATTTCTACGGTTCCGTCCGGTTCGATCGGCTGCCCGTCAACGGCGACAATCTTTACGTCGTCAGCGCGGCCCAGTTCGTCGTTGGAATCGACCCGGATCAGTTTGGAGCGCCAAGCGCCGACCGTTTCCGAGTCGTTCTTGGCAAAGCCGTCGCCCGGCTCGACTTCGGGGGCCGAGACGTCTTCGCCGACACGAAAGACCGTGATATCCACGGTCGCATCGTCGGTTTCGCCATTTGGCCCCTGTGCCGTATAGGTAAATGACGTGTTGCCGACAAATGGGCCGGGGGCGTGGATCGGTGTTATTTTCGACCCGGTGAAGGCGCCCCAGATCAGAAAGATTGCAACAACAGAGATGATGCTGGCTGTCCGGTTCGGGCGCACCGCGCTTTCATCTCCGAAGGTGACTGTCTTGAGAGAGGTATAGTCGTGCCGTGCCTCGAGACGAGAGTTCACGAATTGAACGGCGAAATAGGAGCCGGCGAATATCGCGATGTAGATGATCAGGATGGTCATGCCGCATCCTCCGTCCGGCCCATGATCTCTTCTTCCATGTTCCAAATCATGTTCAGGATTTCTTCGCGAGTTTTGCCGTATTCAGGGTCCTTCTTGACCTCTCGCAGGTCCGCGCCTACGCCCATTTCGGCAAAGGGCAAATTGTATTCCTTGTGGAGGCGGCCAGGGCGCGGAGCCATCACGATCAGCCGCTCGCCGAGCAGCAATGCCTCTTCCACCGAGTGCGTAATCAGGATGATCGTCTTGCCCGTCTCCTTCCACAGTTTGAGGACAAGGCCCTGCATCTTTTCGCGGGTCAGGGCGTCGAGCGCGCCCAGCGGTTCGTCCATCAGGATAACGTCAGGTTCGTTGGCAAGGCATCGGGCAAGAGCAACGCGCTGTTGCATGCCGCCGGACAATTCGTAAATCGCCTTTTCCTTGAAATCCTGAAGGCCTACGACATCCAGCAGGTGATCCACTTTGGGATCGCTTTCAGATTTCGGGATGCCGTTCATCCGGGGCCCGAACGCCACGTTTTCCCGAACATTCATCCATTCGAAAAGTGCGCCTCTCTGGAATACCATGCCGCGTTCCTGCGCCGGACCGGTCACGATATGGTCATTGAGAATGACCTTGCCCTGGGTCGGCGCCAGAAAGCCCGCGACGATGTTCAGCAGCGTGGTCTTGCCACACCCGGACGGGCCAAGGACGCTCATCAGCTCGCCGCTTTTGATGTTCAGCGACACGTCCTGCAGCGCTTGGACGTGATCGCCGTTGGGTAGGTCGAACCGCATTGAAATATTGTCGAGAATCAAGCCTGACATCAACGCCTCCAGAAATTTTGGGAAAATGAAATAGACCCGGCGCGTTATGGCGCCGGGCCCGACGTTGTAAAACTTACATGTCCATTTCGCTTGCGGCGGTCAGCGGGCCGACGTTGACAGTAGCGTCATAGCTGTCCAGCGCGGCATCAATCGAGCCTGCCTCGACAAATACGTCGGCAACACCCTTCATGAATTTCTGTGCGCCGCCGCCGAGCCATTTTTCGGTCAGCTGTTCTTCGACGCTGGGAAAGACGAAGGTTGCCATGGTCGCAGCGGTTGCGTCGAGTTCCATGCCTGCGTCTTTTGCAATGACGGGAAGCATCTCGTCTTTCATGCCGCCTTCGTTCCACATGTCGTTGGCCTTGCCGGTCACCGCGAGGAACTTGGCAAGAAGATCGCTGCTCTCAACTGCGAAATTGGCCGGTGCCGAAGTCACGTCGAAAACAAGAATACCAAGCTCTTCCTTCTCTGCGCCGGTCAGAAGCACGTTGCCGCTTTCTTTCATGCGACGCAGCGCGCCACCCCAGCCGCATGCCATGTCGATGGAGCCCTGAGCAAGTGCCGCAGCACCTTCGGCAGGCGCCATGTCGACGACTTCGAGGCTGCCAACGTCCACACCAAAGTGATTCATCTGGCTCAGGAAGCCGTAGTGCGCAGCCGTCCCGAGCGGAACGGCGACTTTCTTGCCGGCAAGTTCGCCGGCGCTGTTCTTGTCGATCTCCAGATCGGTACGCACAACGCAGTTGTCATTGTCCGAATAGCTGACGGCCACATCCACGATCTGGATGTCCTGACCCGCCGAAGCCGCTACAACGAACGGGGGCACGCCCTGACTGACCGAGATTTGCACGTCGCCGGAAGCCATGGCCGCCGACATCGCCGTTCCGGTGTCGAAAGCCACCCAGTTGACTTTGACACCCATTTCTTCGTCGTAAGTTCCCATTGCCTTTGCATATTGAAACGGCATCGGCCACTCCAGGAAGTACGCTACGGTGATCTCTTCCTGCGCCATGCTGGCTGACGCGGAAAATGTGAGTGAAGCACCCATCAGCAGGGATGCGATAGTTTTTTTCATTTTGGTCTCCCGTTGGAAATTTTGTTTGGTTTTCTGTTCGTTGCGCTGCGCATAAAAGCTGTTTGCCCACTCAATTTTTGGCGGCGGAACTCTTATTCAACAGGTTGAGAGTAGACGGTGGTTTCGAAACGAGTCAATTTTTTTATAAATGGCGGGCTATTGCCGGATCGGTTGTGATGGCGTTTTTCCGTAGGTTTTCAAATATATGTTGGTTGGAAAGGGGATGCGCGACCGAATCTGGACTCTATGAACCCTCCATCTGGACTCTATGATGTTTGGTCAAAATGGCGGTCAGAGCGGGCTCAAATTGACTGTTCCACCGAAATTCTGAAGCCGTCTTTCTTTCCGTAACAGGAAATCCCGTCCGTATCCGATAACCTGTCATACGCGCGTTCGAAATCGAAAGCGCGGTCACAGAAGCGCCGGGGACGAAATTCTACACCCGCCAGTCCGTTACGACATCCTGTCCCAAGCGGCGCATGTCATGCAGCCTGAACCTCGGCGCGTCGGCCAGATTGGCAATCCCCAGAGACCCAAGCGCCGATAGCCCGTCATTTCCTATTGCCGCGCCGGCGGTCATCACAATCAGCCGATCCACTGCGCCAGCGCGTAGAAGGCTGGCGGCGACCGCCGCGCCACCTTCGCTGAAAATCCGTGTTATTCCTTTTTTACCAATCACTTGAAGTGCGTTTCTAATGTCGAGTGTCCTGTCGGCGACGCCGCAGGGCAGCAGAACCGCTGCGCTTGCCTGCCATGTCTCGCCGGGCGCAATCGCTTCGCCGTGACAGAGCCAGACAGGCGTTTCCGCCGCGCTCTGCACCAGTTTCGAGTCCGGTGGCGTCTTCAGTGTCGTATCCAGCACCACCCGCACCGGGCTGTTTTGTTCCAGGCCATGATGCCGGACCCGCAGGTCGGGATCGTCAGCCAGTACCGTGCCGGAGCCGACCATGATCGCATCGTGATTGGCGCGCAGCAGGTGCGTGTACGCCCGCGCCTCGGGTCCTGTGATCCACTGGCTGTCGCCGGTTCTGGTCGCGATCTTGCCGTCCAGTGTCATCGCTAATTTCAGGGTTACGGCTGGTCGGCCCTGCGTGGTGCGGGTCAGAAAGCCGATGTTTGCGTCCTTGGCCTCAGCCTTCAGCACATCGGTTTCGGCCTTGATGCCTGCGGCCCGCAATTTGGCGTGGCCCTGACCTGCCACGCGCGGGTCAGGGTCTTGCATGGCGCTGACAACGCGGGCGACCTTGGCGGTGATCAGGGCTTCGGCGCAGGGCGGTGTTTTGCCATGATGCGCGCAGGGTTCGAGGGATACATAGGCTGTCGCACCTTCGGCAGCGCCGCCTGCCTGTGCCAGAGCTTCGGTTTCCGCATGCGGACGACCGCCCGGTTGGGTGAAGCCGCGCCCCACGACGCGGCCGTCGCGAACGATAACGCAACCGACAGCCGGATTGGGCCAGACCTTGCCCAGCCCGCGTTTGCCCAGTCCGATGGCCAGACGCATCCAGCGTTCGTCATCGGCCCGCGAAGCCATGGCTCAGGCTTCTTCTTTCGGCGAAGGCGGCCGCAGTTCCTGCACAAAGTCGTTGAAGTCGTCGGCCGCCTGGAAATTCTTGTAGACCGAGGCGAAGCGCACATAGGCGACGGTGTCGATACGCGCCAGCGTGTCCATCACTATCTCGCCGACCTTGTCGCTCTCGATATCGCTCTCGCCCATGCTTTCCAGACGCCGGACGATGCCTGAAATCATCTGATCTATGCGGTCCGGATCAAGGGGACGTTTTTGCAGCGCGATGCGGATCGAGCGCTCCAGCTTGTCGCGGTCGAAATCTTCGCGCTTGCCGTTTTTCTTGATCACCACCAGATCGCGCAGCTGCACCCGTTCATAGGTCGTGAACCGTCCGCCGCAAGAGGGACAGAACCGCCTGCGCCGGATCGAAACGTGATCTTCGGCCGGGCGGGAGTCTTTGACTTGGGTTTCGGTATTACCGCAAAAGGGACATCGCATTAACCAGATCCTTGGGCTCATTTCATATCAGTTTAAAAACTATACAGCGGGTTCTACACTTTGTGTAGAGGGATTGTTGGCCCACGAGATATAGGGGGCCGGCCGAGTGTTTGCGGCATCAGTCGGAGATGTGTCCGACAACCTGCCGGGCGTGCGGCGCATCGCGATGTTCGAAAAGATATATGCCCTGCCAGGTTCCCAGCGCCATACGGCCTTCAACGACCGGAATAGACAGCGACACAGGCATCATGGCAGCTTTGATATGCGCCGGCATGTCATCCGGCCCCTCATAGGTGTGCGTGAGATAGGACATCGAGGGATCGGTTGTCGGCGGCACCAGTCGGGCAAAATAGTTGCGCAGGTCGGTCTGAACCTCGGGATCAGCGTTCTCCTGGATCAGTAGCGAGCAGGACGTGTGCCGGACGAACAGCGTCAGAAGAGCCGAGCGGGGAGCGTGCTCCCTGACAAATGCGGTAACCTGCGGCGTGAATTCGTAAAGGCCCTGACCGCGTGTTTGCACGGTAAAACTGTTCTGCAAAATAAGCCCCCTGATCTCGCTGAAATGTGATCCGGATTTACGGGGTTCAGCGTATAACTAGCAATAAAGGAAAAATATGTTCGTTCGCAATCAGAGGCCCCTGGCCGCACTCCGACATGGTCGGGAAGGGAGAAGAGATGAATCGCATGACCGCCGCGGATTTCGATCCGGAACTACTCGAGCTTTATGATTTTTACGCTCACGGCATGATTTCGAAACGCGAGTTTCTGGAGAAGGCGGGCAAGTTTGCGGTGGGCAGCGTGACAGCTGTCGCGCTTCTGAACATGCTCAGCCCGGACTATGCGATGGCGGAGCAGGTCTCTTTCAATGATCCGGACATCAGGGCCGAATATATCACCTATCCGTCGCCGAACGGCCACGGCGAGGTGCGCGGCTATTTGGTGCGTCCGGCCAATGCCGAGGGCAAATTGCCGGCGGTTCTGGTGGTGCACGAAAACCGTGGCCTGAACCCCTATATCGAGGATGTTGCCCGCCGCGTCGCCAAGGCCGGTTTCATGGCGCTGGCACCCGACGGGCTGACCAGCGTCGGCGGCTATCCCGGTAATGACGAAGAGGGCCGCGCCCTGCAGCGGACTGTAGACGGCACCAAGCTGATGAACGACTTCTTCGCCGGTTTCGAACACCTGCTGACGCGCGGGGACAGCACCGGCAAGGTCGGGGCCGTCGGATTTTGTTACGGCGGCGGAGTGTGTAACGCGCTGGCGGTGGCCTATCCGGAAATGGCGGCCTCGGCACCGTTCTACGGGCGTCAGGCCGCAGCGGAGAATGTGCCCAAGATTCAGGCGCCGCTGCTGCTGCAC
>JBFFQS010000137.1:0-6519 GCA_041573315.1 Amylibacter sp.
CCGTTTCACTGGCGATCATCAACTCGTTCTTGCTGATCCAGCCGGCGGCGGAGACATGCTCGTCGAACTGCCAGTGGCGGGTTTTGCCGGCCTCGCGCGTTAGCAGGCGTTTGCCGAGAATGTCGAACCAGAACAGCTGTTCGCGGATCGGGTGCCACAGGGGGCCTTCGCCCAGCCGGCATTGTGTCGGATCGAATACAGTAACGCTCATCAGTTGAATACCTCGTCATAGGCCGCGACGATCTTTTCCGCGCGCGGTGCGATGTCCGCAACGGTGAAGCCCGGTCGGAAAATCCCCGTGCCGATACCAAAGCCGTCTGCGCCCGCCGCCCGCCATTCGGCGAAATTGTCCGGTCCGGCCCCGCCGACGGCGTAGATTCTGGCTTCTGCGGGCAGCACGACGCGCATGGCCTGCAAAGCCGGCGGTCCGACCGCGAAGGCCGGAAACAGCTTCAGCCCGTCGGCACCGGCGCGCAGGGCTGCGAAACACTCTGTCGGGGTCATCACGCCGGGCACGGCCTGCATGCCCATGGATTTCGCGGCAGAGATCACCTGCGTGTTGCAGTCGGGCGAAACCATGAGGGTGCCGCCTGCGTCGCGCAGCGACACGGCTTGTTCGACGCTCAGGACCGTCCCCGCGCCGATCACCGCGTCGCCGCCGAACTCGCGCACCATTGCCCCGATGCTTTTGAACGGGTCGGGGGAATTCAGCGGAACCTCGATCTTGGTTATGCCCGCATCGATCAGGCACTGTGCGACCGGAAGGGCTTCTCCGGGTGTAATGCCGCGCAGGATGGCGATGATTTCCCGGGTCATTTGGTGGTTTCCTTCGTGCCTTGATAGGCGGATATGAGGCCTGCGAGTGTCATAGCCTCGGCTTCTGTCACCTGCGGGTCGGTGCCCTGCTGCGCCAGCGCGCTGCGATAGGCCTCCGCCGGTTGCTGGGCGCCGATGATCGCGATGTCCTGACCCAGCCAGTAAGGCCGCGCGGCGGCCAGTTCCATGCCGATCAGCAGGCCGGACAGACGTGACCTTGCCGTGACCGGCGACGCGCCGGACAGCAGTGCGTCGGCGCGGATGGTGAACAGGCGTGCGGCCACCGACTCCGGTTTGGACAGTGTGTCAGACAGGGCTTCGGCGAAGGCGTCCCGATCCCAGCCGTCCGGCGCGATCGAGTGGCGCAGCACAGACTGTCCGGCCAGCAGGGAAAACAATTCCCCGGTCATGAAAGTCTGGAAACTGACGATCTCGCCTGCGCTGATGCGCGCCCATTTGGTGTGGGTGCCGGGCAGGCAAAGCACGCCGTCGAATTTCGGTTTGATCGACAGGAAGCCGGCGATCTGGGTCTCTTCGCCGCGCATGACGTCGGCGGGTCTGGCCTGTTTCACGCCGGGGATGATGCGCACGGCAAGGCGCGGGTCGCGGCAGGGCGCGCTGACCGGAGCGGACATGATCGGGGGTTCGCAGGGGACGGCTTCGTATCCGGCCTCGGCCCAGCCCTCGCGGGCGCCGACCACGCCACAGGCAAACACCGGCGTGACCCGGTCCCGCGGTAAATGGTCCGATGTAAGCGCCAGCAGGGCCGGTTCGGTTTCGTCGCGCGACAGTTGCCCCATTCCTCGGTCGGAGCGCAGCGTCGTGATGACCTGGTCGCCTTCGCCCATCACCCAGACTCGCATGTTCGACGTGCCCCAGTCCACGCCGATCCATCGGGTGTTTTGAGGCTCGGTTCCGGTCATCCGGTCACCGCGCCGCCGCCCGATTTGCCGGGGGAGATGAGGATCCTGCTGCCCCGCAGGTCGTGGATTGTTGCGCATCCGGCCATCAGTGACTTTCCCTCGTTGCCAAACGTGTATCCGTGCCAACCAGAAAATCAAGGTAAACCTGCGTTCTGACGCGTCCGATGCCGGTGCCAGATAGTGTCTTCGGGACAACTTACAGGCCGTGGAGTTCGGCGTTTACGCGTTGGGCTTCCTTGTGACGCCGACGAGAAGCATATCGTTGACAGGGCCGCCTTTCGCCTGCGTCAGATCTGGCAGCGAACCAGCGGCCGGATTTCGCGGCGGTAAATCTCCGTCAGGGCGTCATGCGTTGGCTGTGACAGCGGTTCAAGATCCGAAGCACGGGCGTTGGCGCGTACCTGAACCGGCGAAGAACATCCGGCGATCACCGTGCTGATAGCCGGGTGGTCGAGGATCCAGCGCAGGGCGAAATCGGCCAGTGTCCAGCCGGCGGGCACATATGGCTGCAGCAGCTTCAGCGCGGCAACGCCCTTGCGCAGTTCGATGCCGGAAAACGTTTCCCCCACCGAAAATGCCGCGCCTTCGGCGTTGTAATTGCGGTGGTCGGTTTCAGGAAACTTGTGGTCCGGGGAAAATTTGCCGGTGAGCATGCCGCTGGCCAGCGGCAGTCGCGCGATAATCCCGACGTTGCGCTCTTGCGCGAGCGGGAACAACTCGGTTACCGCATCCTGACGATAGAGATTGAAGATGATCTGCAACGTCGACAGGCCGTCCTGATCCAGACAGATTTTGGCCTCTTCGATGGTTTCGACGCTGGCGCCCCAGTTCCTGAGGCAGCCCTCCGCCTGAAGGCGGTTCATGTCTGCGAATATCCGGCCGTCGCGCAGCACCTCCGTCGGAACGCAATGCAGTTGTACGAGGTCGAGACTGTCGACGCCGAGCCGCTTTCGGCTTGCTTCGACATCATCGCGCAGCCCTTCGTAGCTGTACTTGTCCGGATAAAGCCGCGCCGATCGTCCGACCTTGGTTGCGACGAAATTCGCCACTTTGGCGCAGTCTTTGTAGCCGCGGATGACCGTTTCGCTGCGCCCGTCGCCGTAGACGTCGGCGGTGTCGAAGAAATTGATGCCCGCGCGGGTTGCTTCGTGCATCGTATCCATCGATGTCTGGTCTTCTATTGGCCCGAAATCGCCCCCGAACTGCCAGCAGCCCAGTCCGACCTCCGATACTTCGAAGCCGGTTTTGCCGAGGTTTCTGCGCTTCATTCGAACTCCAATACATGCCTACCCGCGTCTGCGCGGGTTCGTTTCAACTTTGATGATTTAGATTAGAGGCCGAAGGTATCAAGTCCGGCGCGGCCGGTAAACGGATTATTTTGCCGTCCAGCCGCCGTCGATCGAGATATTGGCGCCGGTGATGGATTTGGCGGCATCGGAGCAAAGATAGGCGACGGTCTCGGCGATGTCCTCGACCTCGACAAACTGCTTTGTCGGCTGCGCGGCCAGCAGGACGTCGCGTTTGACCTCTTCTTCGGAGATGCCGCGCGCCTCGGCCGTTGCGGGAATTTGCGTCGCCACAAGGGGGGTCAGGACATAGCCCGGCGAGATGGCGTTTACCGTTATGCCCTGCTCGGCCACCTCGAGCGCAACGGTCTTTGTCAGGCCCACGACGCCGTGCTTTGCCGCTACATAGGCGGATTTGTATGGCGAAGCAGCCTTGGAATGGGCCGAAGCCACATTTACGATCCGGCCCCATCCCCGCGATTTCATATCCGGAAGCGCGGCGCGGGTGGTGTGGAACGCGGAATTGAGGTTGATCGCGATGATTGCGTCCCACTTTTCGACCGGGAATTCCTCGACCGGAGAGACGAACTGAATACCCGCGTTGTTCACCAGAATATCGACGGAGCCGAATTCCTCTTCGGCGGTCCGGACCATTGCCTCGATTTCCTGCGGCATGGTCATGTCGGCGGGCGAATATAGCGCGGGCTGGCCGCTGCGCTGCTGCAACTCGTCCAGCAGGGCCTCGATATCGGCCTGCTCGCCGAAACCGTTGATCATGACCCTTGCGCCCTTGTCTGCGAGTTTCAGCGCAATGCCGCGTCCAATGCCGCTGGTCGAGCCGGTTACAATCGCGTTACGGTTTTTCAGCATGCTGGCCTCCTGTCTTGCAGATATTCCTGCGTGTCGCGGATGGCAAAGTCAACGGAGATTGATTGCCGCGCCGATCGCGCCACCATTACCATCATGTTATTATTGAATGAAGGAAGAGGAGTCATATCATGCGCCTGATCGCCTGCGTCTTTTGTCTTTGCCTGTCCGTGCCGCTGTTCGCGCAGGAAGCCCTGCCGGTCAAGGGCGGCCCGGTTACCGTGCAGAGGATGCTGTCGAACCTGGATGAGCCCTGGGCGGTGGCTTTCCTGCCGGGCGGCGGCTATCTGGTGACCGAGCGCGAAGGCGCCCTTATCCATGTCGCCGATGGCAAGCGGAGCGAGGTCCGCGGCGTCCCGAAAGTTTTTGCCAAGGGGCAGGGCGGCCTTCTGGACGTGGTTGCGGCCCGCGATTTCGCGCAGAGCCGCGAGATATTCCTGAGTTACGCCGAGCCTGACGGCCGCGTGGCAGGCACGGCGCTGGCTATCGCGAAGCTGTCGCCGGACAATGCACGGCTGACCGATCTGCGGGTTCTGTTCCGTCAGGAAAACAAGACCAATGCGGGCCAGCATTTCGGCAGCCGGATCGTCGAGGCGCCGGACGGCACACTGTTTCTGACGGTTGGCGAACGAGGAGAGCGGGAGCTGGCGCAGGATATATTCAAAGCCAACGGCAAGGTGATCCGTATTAATCGCGACGGCTCGGTTCCCGCCGATAACCCGTTCGCATCCGGTGGCGGCTTGCCGGAGGTCTATTCCTATGGTCACCGCAATCCGCAGGGCGCAACGCTGGACGAGGACGGAAACCTGTGGACCGTGGAACACGGCGCAAGGGGCGGTGACGAGATCAACCGGCCGGAGGCGGGCAACAACTATGGCTGGCCGGTAATTTCCTATGGCCGGCATTATACCGGCTTCAAGATCGGCGAGGGCAGCTCCAAACCCGGCATGGAACAGCCGGAATACTATTGGGACCCGTCGATCGCGCCGTCCGGCATGATGATCTACACTGGCGACATGTTTCCGGATTGGCGCGGCGATATTTTCGTCGGCTCGCTGAAGTTCGACTTTATTGCCCGGCTGGAGCGATCAGGCGGCGCGATAAGACAGGCCGAGGAGCTGTTCCGGGATCGCTTTGAACGCATCAGGGATGTCCGGCAGGCTCCCGACGGGTCGATCTGGTTCCTGTCGGTTGGCGAGGGCGCGCTGTTCCGGATCAGTCGTTAGACTGCGACCCGCGTTCGCGGTAGGGCGTTGTGTAATACTGGGTCCGGTAACATTTCGAGAAATGCGACGGCGAGGAAAACCCGCAGGCCAGCGCCACGTTGATCACCGACATGTCGGTCTGCATAAGCAGGTTTCGGGCCTTTTGCAGGCGTAATTCCATGTAATAGCGCTTCGGCGACCGGTCGAGATAGCGGCGGAACAGCCGTTCAAGCTGCCGCGTTGACATGCCTACGTTCTCGGCCAGGATCGCCGGTGAAATCGGCTCTTCGATATTGGCCTCCATCATGTGGATGACCTGGCTCAGCTTCGGGTGGCGCACGCCGATGCGCGTCGGCACCGAAAGGCGCTGTTCGTCGCGGTCGGTGCGGGCCGCGTTGTAGAGCATCTGGTCGGCGGTCCAGTTGGCGACGTCCTGACCGTGGTCGTTTGAAATGATCCGTAGCATCATGTCGAGCGAAGCCGCCCCGCCGGCTGACGAATATCGGTTGCCGTCACAGGTATAGACCGAGGTGGTCAGCTTGATATCGGGGAAATCCTCGATAAAGGAGTCGCGGTTTTCCCAGTGGATGGTGCAGCGTTTGTTGTCCAGCAGTCCGGCCTTTGCCACCGTGTAGGAGCCGGTATCGACACCCCCGATAGCGATCCCCTTGCGGGCTTCGCGGCGCAGCCAGTTCAGTACCGGCTGGGTCGTGGCAGTTTTGATGTTCACTCCGCCGCAGACGATGACGGTCTCTTCGCGGTTGACCTCTTCCAGACCCATGTCCAGCTGGATAACCGCGCCGCAGGAGCTTTTGGCGGTCTGCCCGCCTTCGCCTGCAAGTCGCCATTTATAAAGGTCTTTTCCGGCGCTCCGGTTGGCGATCCGCAGCGGTTCCAGAGCGTTGGCGAAGGCTATCAGCGTAAAGTGATTCAACAGCAGAAACACAAAGCCCTTTGTCTTCGGTTCTGGTGCGCTTTGAATCATGTGACCTCCGTCGACTGGGGCAGTCTGCGAGCGTGATCGTAGTATTTCGGGGCACCATGCTGAAATCGGCCATGGGTATCAAGTATTTCGCGTGGATTCAGCGGAATTAAATTTCCTCCGAAAAGGCTTAACTACGCTGGTTTTCCCAAAAGAACGCCTATATAAGACCTGTTCTTCACAACGTGGTCAAGGAGTACTGGGAGAATGTCTTCGGTTTGGACAAAGTCCGGATGGCGCAGCAAAGAGCGGATCCAGATGCCCGAATATACGGATGCAGCGGCATTGAAAGAGGTAGAGGAACGCCTGTCGTCCTATCCGCCGCTGGTGTTCGCGGGCGAGGCGCGCCAACTGCGCAAGAAACTGGCGGACGTGTCCGTCGGCAAGGCGTTTCTGCTGCAAGGCGGCGACTGTGCCGAGAGCTTTTCCGAGTTCAACGC
>JBFFQS010000138.1:0-6498 GCA_041573315.1 Amylibacter sp.
CACATAGGCCCCGATCATGACGCGGCGCTTGACCTCGGGTCCGAAACCCTCGGCGCGGGTGCGCTCATACATCTCGGTGATGCCCTCGCCCTGTTTCAGCTTGGCGCGGTAGCCGTAGCGAACGCCGTCATAGCGGGCGAGGTTGGATGACGCCTCGGCGGGCGCAAGCACGTAGTAGGTCGGCAGCGCATACTTGGTATGCGGCAGCGAGACATCAACGATCTCGGCCCCCTGATCGCGCAGCATCTGCGCGCCCTGCGCCCAAAGGGTTTCAATCTCTTCGGGCATGCCTTCGAGGTGATATTCCTTGGGAATCCCGATCTTCTTGCCGCGGATGTCGCCCGTCAGCAGCGCCTCGAAATTCGGCACCGCGACATCGACCGAGGTGCTGTCCTTGGGATCGTGACCCGACATGGCTTCCAGCATGATTGCGGCGTCGCGCACGGTCTTGGTCATCGGTCCGGCCTGATCCAGCGAACTGGCGAAGGCGATGACGCCCCAGCGCGAAATCCGGCCATAGGTCGGCTTGACGCCGGTGATGCCGGTAAAGGCCGCAGGCTGGCGGATCGAACCGCCGGTATCGGTTCCGGTCGCGGCAAGGCACAGGTCGCCCGCCACCGCAGCCGCAGAACCGCCCGACGAACCGCCGGGGGTCAGCGGCATATCCTCGCCCGCACGCCGCCACGGATTGACCGCAGGGCCGTAATGCGAGGTCTCGTTCGAAGAGCCCATCGCGAATTCGTCCATGTTCAGCTTGCCGAGCATGACCGCGCCGGCGTTCCACAGTTGCGTGGTCACTGTGCTCTCGTATTCCGGCCTGAACCCCGTCAGGATTTTCGAGGCCGCCTGCGAGGGCACGCCCTTGGTGCAGAACAGGTCCTTGATGCCCAGCGGGATGCCGCACATCGCGGGCGCGTCGCCCGTGGCCAGACGCGCATCAGCCGCGCGGGCCTGTTCCAGGGCGATGTCGGGTGTCTTCGCGGAATAGGCGTTCAGCGCATCTCCGGCCTCGACCGCTGAAAGGCAGGCCTCGGTCAGTTCGACGGCGGAAATCTCCTTGGCCCGCAGCATGTCGCGGGCATCGGTGATCGTCAGTTTGTTCAGATCGCTCATGGGCTATTCCACCACTTTCGGCACCGCGAAGAAGCCTTCGCGGGCGTCCGGCGCGTTCGACAGTATCTTGTCCTGCATATTGCCGTCGGTCACCACGTCGGGCCGGCGCTTCAGGCGCATCGGCGTGACGGAAGTCATCGGCTCGACGCCCTCCACATCCACTTCGGCTAACTGTTCCATGAAGCCGAGGATATTCGATAGTTCCTTGGCCAGATGGTCCAGATCGTCTTCCGCTACCGCGATCCGCGCCAAATGGGCGGCGCGTCGGGCTGTTTCCTTGTCTATTGACATAAGCTGTGTCCCAGAAATTGTTCCGCCCCCGTTTAGCGTCCGCGGATCGGTTCTGCAAGCGCGGCAAGCCCCGGTTTTGCCGGAAACCCGCCGCAAACAGGTCAGTCGCGGCGCTCGGCGAAAAACCAGCGCAGCAATCGGGCCGAGGCGGCCTCGGAAATGCTGTCGTAGACCTCGGGTTTGTGGTGGCATTGCGGATGCTCGAAAACGCGCGGGCCGTGCTCCACGCCGCCGGATTTGGGGTCGGAGGCGCCGTAATAGAGCCGTGCCACGCGGGCAAACGACATCGCCGCGGCGCACATCGGGCAAGGCTCCAGCGTGACATAGAGGTCCGCGCCCGTCAGCCGTTCAGAGCCCAGCTCGGCGCAGGCCGCGCGGATCACCAGCATTTCGGCATGCGCCGTCGGATCGTTCATCTCGCGCGTCCGGTTGCCCGCCTGCGCCAGCACCCGGTCGCCGATGACCAGAACCGCGCCGACGGGCACCTCGCCGCGGTTCGCGGCGGCCTCTGCCTCTTCCAAAGCGCGGTTCATATGGCTCTTGAATGTGCTCATGCGCCCTTGTTTGTGCCAAGCGCCCCTGCGTTGCAAGCACGGAATAGGCTTGGACAAGCCGCGCGCGCCGGTGTAACAGCGCGGCATGAGCAAAGAGACCCAGAAATCCGCGCCCGAAGGCGAACGCATCGCGAAATACCTGGCCCGAGCCGGCGTTGCCTCGCGCCGCGAGGTCGAGCGCATGATCGAGGCCGGCCGCATCACGCTGAACGGCAAGGTGCTGGACACGCCGGCGGTCAAGGTCACCGATGCCGACGAGATCATCATCGACAACAAGCCCGCGCCCAAGAAAGACCCGCCACGCGTCTGGCGCTACTACAAGCCGGTCGGGCTGGTGACATCAGAGAGCGACGAAAAGGGCCGCGACACGGTGTTCGACAAGCTGCCTGAGAACATGCCCCGCGTTCTGTCGGTCGGGCGGCTTGATCTGAACTCCGAGGGCCTGCTGCTGCTGACCAATGACGGCGGGTTCAAGCGTACGCTGGAACTGCCTTCGACAGGCTGGCTGCGCAAGTACCGCGTGCGGGTCAACGGCTCGCCGGTCGAATCGATGCTGGAGCCGCTGCGTCAGGGTATCGTGGTGGATGGCGAGAAATTCCAGCCGATGACCGTGACCATGGACCGGCAGCAGGGCGCGAACGCCTGGCTGACGGTCGGCATCCGCGAAGGCAAGAACCGCGAAATCCGGCGCGCGATGGAGGCTGTCGGGCTGACGGTCAACCGTCTGATCCGGGTCTCCTACGGGCCCTTCCAGCTGGGCGACCTGAAGCCCGGCGAAGTTGCGCCCATTCCGCCGAAAGTCTTCTGGGACCAGTTGAGCGACGCGCAAAAGGCGGAACATGCGGACGCCGAACCGGCGGAGCCGCTGGCGCCAAAAGCAAAGCGGCCCGTCCCGCGTGGCGGACCGGGTGGAAAACCGGGCGGCAAACCGGGTGTCAAACCGACCCCGGGCAGAAAACCGGGCGGCAAACCCGGTAAATCCGCCGGTCCCAAAGCGCGCCCGATCAGCAGGACGCGCCGCAGCAAGTAAGCCGGGTCAGACCAGTCTCAGGTCGCCCGCCATCTTGCGGTCGTCAATCCCCTCGACAAGTTCGTATTCAACGGGTTGCTTTTCCTCCAGCCCTTGCAGGCCGGATGATTGCACGGCGGAAATATGCACAAAAACATCGTTTCCGCCTCCTTCTGGTTCAATAAAGCCATACCCCTTGGCGGTATTGAACCATTTTACAGTTCCTTTGGGCATTCGACTGTTCCTTCGGTTATTCCGGGCCGCAGTAGTCCGCGACCTGACCGTCGCTGAACATCCGGGCTGAACAACTGCCAGTTCGAATGGCAACGTCGATTTTCACAGTTTACCGCAAATCGACTTTTCACACAAATCCCCGCCTCCCGCCTCTTGCCCGACCGCCCGTACGGCCTTATCCATTCATCTGACAGGAAAAATTGTTTTGGGGATTTGAAATGGCCGATATTCTGACAATCGAAAACATTGGCAATCTGGCCATGCTGTTCTTTCTCGAGGTCGTTCTCGGTTTCGACAACCTGCTCTACATCCTGATCGAGTCGCGCCGCGCACCGGCGCATCTGCAGAAATCGATTCGCTTCTGGGGCATCATCGTGGCCGTGGCGCTGCGCGTCCTGCTGCTGTTCGTGATGATCCAGCTGATCAGCGCCTTTCAGGACCCGTTCTACGTCTTCGACCTGCCCGGCCTGATCGAGGGCGGCGTGAACTTCTCCACGCTGATATTCGTCGTCGGCGGCATTTTCATCATGTACACGGCGGTCAAGGAAATCTCTCACATGCTGTCGGTCGAGGACATCGGCCACAGCACCGGAAACGCGGGCGCGAAATCGGCGCTGCGGGTCGCGACCATGATCATCCTGATGAACCTCGTATTCAGCTTCGATTCGATCCTGACCGCGCTGGCCGTGACCGATGTCTTCTGGGTGCTGGCGGCGGCGATCGTGGCCTCTGGCGTGGCGATGCTGGTTATGGCGGACGGCGTCGCCGCCTTCCTCAAGAAGAACCGGATGTACGAGGTTCTGGGCCTGTTCATCCTGCTGATCGTCGGCGTCGTCCTGCTGGGCGAGGCCGGACCGGCGGCGGCGCACGCCATGCATGACGACGCGCTGCAAATCCGGCTGTTCGGTTATGACCTGATCCCGATGTCGAAAACCACCTTCTATTTCTCGGTTATGGTTCTGGTAACGGTCGAGGTCGTGCAGACCGGATACCAGCGCAAGCTCGCCGCCGAACGCAAGCTGGCGCAAAGCAAGTGACGCTGGTATTCTGAGCCGGCGGCACTAGCAAGACCTCGGCGCGATGCCTATGTCTGTGATTGTAGATGTTTGAATAAATTTTCCAACGGGGGACGCATGTCCGGGTCAACGTTGCAATGGATTGCCTTTCTGGTTCTGCTCTCGATCATCCTCGTGGTCGGCTTCGGCTCGTTCGGGGGCGCTCCCTGATGGCACAGCGTTACGGCGGAAAATACAGCCCCGAAGGCCAGTCGGACAACGCGCCAAAGGTGCCGTCGCCGAACCGCTTCCGCGGCCGCAAGACACACGTTCCGAACATCCGCGCCCGTCTCTTGTTCATCGCACCCTTTCCCCTGCTGTTCTCGGCGATCGGAGAACTGCGCGCCGGCGACGCCTTTGGCATGGTCGCCGAGCTCTGGGCCTTCGCGTCCCTGATCATCGGCGCGTGGCTGCTGCGAGAGGGCCTGAAGGCCGAAGAAGCTTACCGCGTCCGCAAGGTCGCGCGCCCTCCGGGCGTGCCGCGCAAACTGTTGGCGGCGGAATTCGCGGGGCTCGGCGTCGCCGTGGCGGCCTATTTCGGCTGGGAACAGGGGCTGATACCCGCGCTGGTTTTCGGCGCGGTCGCCTCCGTCGCGCATATCGTCAGCTTCGGGCTCGACCCGATGCGCCGCAAGGGGATGAAAGGCATCGACGAATTCGATGCCCAGCGCGTGGCCAAGGCCGTGGACAAGGCCGAGGGCCTGTTGCAGGCGACCATCGACGCCTCGAAACGCTTCGGTGACCGCCGGCTGGAAGGCCGCGTCGAGAGCCTGGCCTCCGCCGCCCGCGACATGTTCCGCGCGGTCGAGGAAGACCCGCGCGACCTGTCCTCGGCGCGAAAATTCCTGTCGGTCTATCTGAGGGGCGCGCGCGACGCGACGATCAAATTCGCCGATCTCTATTCCAAGAACCGCGACGCCGGCGCGCGCCGCGATTACGAAGCCCTGCTGAGCGATCTGGAACGCAGTTTCGATGCTCAGCACAAGACCATGCTTCTGGACGACCGCTCCGATCTCGACGTCGAAATCGAGGTCCTGCGCGACAGATTGAAACAAGAAGGCCTGCGGGCCAACGAAGACACCCAATAGGAGAACCAAATGTCAGATGATATCCGTGAAAAGGCCGTTTTCGCCCTGAAAGAGGTAGACAAGGTGAACGAGGTCATCCTGCCGGAGCCGAAGGCAGACCTGATCGACATGTCAAAGGCCAAGGCGCCAGAAAAGAAGGCGATCAAGGACCGCATGGCGGAGATCGACATGTCCAACACCCAGTCGATCATCGAATTCGGATCGAAGGCGCAGAGCGGCATCCAGGCCATCAGCCAGGAAATGCTGTCCGGCGTGCGCAGCAAGGACACCGGCGAGGCCGGCAAGACGCTGCGCGGCATGGTGACATCGCTGCGCGGCTTTTCGGTCGAGGAACTGAACCCGAACCGCGAGCAGAGCTGGTGGGAAAAACTGCTCGGCCGCGCCAAGCCTGTCGCGGAATTCATGGCCCGGTACGAAACCGTCCAGACCCAGATCGACGACATCACCGGAGAGCTGCTGGACCACGAGCACACGCTGCTCAAGGACATCAAGTCGCTCGACAAGCTCTATGAGAAAACCCTGTCCTTCTACGACGAACTGGCGCTTTATATCGCGGCGGGCACGGCGAAGCTGGTCGAACTGGACGAAACCACTATTCCCGCCAAGGCCGACGATCTGGAAAACGCCCGCAAGGAAGAAGGCGTGATCAAGGCGCAGGAACTGCGCGACCTTCGCGCCGCCCGCGACGATCTGGAACGCCGGGTCCATGACCTGAAACTCACGCGCCAGGTGACGATGCAGTCCCTGCCCTCGATCCGTCTGGTACAGGAAAACGACAAATCTCTGGTCACCAAGATCAACTCGACGCTGGTCAACACAGTGCCGCTGTGGGAAACCCAGCTGGCGCAGGCCGTGACCATCCACCGCTCGCGCGAGGCCGCGGGCGTGGTCAAGGAGGCCACCGACCTGACCAACGAACTGCTGGAGGCCAATGCCGAAAACCTGAAAGCCGCCAACCGCGAGGTGCGCGAACAGATGGAACGCGGCGTCTTCGACATCGAGAGCATCAAGCGCGCCAACCAGCACCTGATCGACACCATCGAGGAAAGCCTCGCCATCGCCGACGCGGGCAAGGCGAAACGCGCCGAGGCGGAAAAGGAACTGGAGACGATGGAAGAGGCGCTGAAACAGACGCTCGCAGCCGCCAAGGCCAA
>JBFFQS010000139.1:0-6486 GCA_041573315.1 Amylibacter sp.
ACGAAGGCAGTGTACAGGTTTAGAAAATGCCAAAGAAAACTCCGGGCTCAAGCTCGGGAACTTTAAAATCGGGCACCTCCGGTAATGATGAGTTGTTCGCAACTGGCGGATCCTTCGTTCTTTCCGGAGGACGAGGCGACGACATCTATTGGGTCGATGACAAAGGCGATTCGGTCGAGGAGAAAAACCGCGGCGGAACAGACATTGTTAACGCATCGGTGAGCTGGACGCTATCGGACAACGTCGAAAACCTGACACTCGTCGAGGGCAGCGCCGCACTGAACGGCACCGGAAACTCTGAAGACAACATTATCATCGGGAACTCCGGCGACAATCGTCTAGAAGGCGGGGGCGGCAACGACACGCTCTCCGGCGGCGACGGTAACGATACGCTGATCGGCGGCGACGGTTCAGACACGATCTCGGGCGGCAGAGGAACCGACACGGCGGAATTCAGCGGGCTGTTTTCGGATTACTCGATCGGGGGCACCGAAAGCTCACTCACGGTCACCCTGCTTTCGACCGGCGAAACCGACTTTCTGGATGGCATCGAACTCCTGTCTTTTGACGACGAGGACTACGCAGTTTCCGATCTGTGTGCCCCCGCCGCTCCTGTCGCCGGTAACGATGCGGTAACCACGCAAGAGGACACTCCCGTCGTCATTCACGTACTGAACAATGACAGCGCGGGCCTTGTCATCGACAGCGTCTCGGGCGCAAGAGGTTCGGTCATCATCAATCCCGACGGGACGCTGAGCTACACACCGATTGAAAACGACAGCGGGCAGGACACGTTCACCTATACGGCGTCCGACGCGGACGGACAGGCAACGACGGCCACGGTCACGGTCGAAATCACGCCGGTGAACGATGCCCCCGATGCGACCGACGATGCCCTGACGGTAAGCGCGGACACGCTCTATTCCGGAACCTCGAACCTGCTTGACAACGACACCGATATCGATGGCGATGCTCTCTCGGTATCAGGTGCCGGAACCACGCTCGACGCCCTTCAGGGTTTCTCCGGCCAGAACACCAGTCTGACGATAACGACCGTGAACGGCGGAACGGTCGAAGTGTTCATGGACGGGAGCTATACCTACTCGCCGGCCACCGGCTTTGTCGGAGCAGACAGCTTCGTCTACATGGTGGCCGATGACTCCGGCGCCACGTCGACAGCCAATGTCTTCATCGACGTACAGGCCCCCGATGCGCCCGTCACGCCGCCGCCCGGCACCGAGCCTGCGCCCTACTACGTCTCCGATCTCATCTTCGATGACCCTTACCGGCTGAATGCCGGTCAGGATGTCGGAACCGCCGTGATCGTCACCTATTCGTTCGCAACAAGCCTTCCGGCATACTATGACGAAACATCTGCGACCTGGTCGACCTTCGAGGCGTTCAGCGCGGCGCAGCAGGAAGCGGTCCGCGAAATCCTCAATGAGATCGGAAGCGTCACCAATATCACCTTTGTCGAAGTTACCGACGGGCCATCGACGATTACGTTCGGACTGGCCGATCTGGGGGGGCTCAACGGTCTCGCCTATCGCCCCGAAGGCCTGTCGACCGACACAATCGCAAGCGATGTGTGGATCAATGCAGCATTGGCGGGCAGTGAGTTCACGCCAGGCAGCTACGCCTACATGATCCTGATGCACGAGATCGGTCACGCCCTCGGTCTGGACCATTCCAGCCTTCCAGCAGCGGAAGACACGCTTCAGTACACCGTCATGGAAGGTTCGCCGGATTTCTACTTTTCCGCACTGCCCGAATTCTTTCAACTCTACGATATTGCCGCGCTTCAGTATCTCTACGGGGCCAACACAAGCTATGCGGCCGGCAACGACATATACACATTCGATATGTTCGACGGCGCCGTCACTGTCCTCTGGGACGGCGGCGGCCATGACAAGATCGACCTGTCAGCGGCGAGTTATGGCGTCGAGATTGACCTCACGGCAGGCTCCTTCGGGACAATCGCACCAAGCGGGTCAAACAATTTCGTCATCGCAATGGGCGTGGTCATCGAAGATGTCACCGGTAGCCCATTCGACGATGTCATCAGCGGCAACGATGCGGCGAACCGCATCAACGGCGGCGCAGGCGACGACATTCTTGCAGGAGGGGCCGGCGCGGATGTTTTCGAGTTCTCGGCCAACTGGGGAAACGATACAATTCTCGACTTCGACACTCAAATGGACACTCTCGACCTCAGCCAGACCGGCGCGACATTCGGCGACCTGGATATCAGCTTTGCCGACGGCAATGCGACCGTACAATTCCAGGACGACAGTATCATTCTGATTGGCGTAGAGGCGCTCGGCTCCGAGATGTTCATATTCGTCTAGCAGCCGGACCACGGCAACAATCCGCCTTCGCCTTTGGCGGAGTGTTTTGCCGAAACACAGCGCGCAGCGCCGTCCCGGCCATCGTCCCGGAAGTCATACTCTCCGCTACCGCATGAAGCCGCAGCTTGACGCCTATGGCAAGAATACCTCTCTGACATAGACCGGTATGGCCAAAACGCCTACCAGCGCCTCGTTGCCGTCAAAAACCCCGGAAAGTTCGGGAACGCTCGACGCGAAGGATACCTCGCCGTTCAGCATCTTGCCCATAGGCGCGCTCATCGCGAGGTCGGCCAACTGCTGGTATCTGTAAATCCGGTGGAAGCCGGGTATCACGCTGGAATACGGCATGGCCTCGGACTTCGACCATGTCGCCTTTCCGGATTGATAGGTAAGGGCAAGGCTGATCTCGCCACCGGTGTCTGGTTTGACACTCCAGAGTTCTTCCTGCTGCCGGGCGCCGTCTGCCGGACCCTTGGAAGCGGAATTGCGTGATATGCTCGCTGCAAGGCTGTTGCCGTAAGAATTCGCGGCGGGTGGCGTTTCGTAAACCCGCGTCACGAAGAAACGAACGCCCGGGACATCCGGGTTCGTACCATAGTTCAGTATCGCAACCGATCGGCTTGCAAACGGATCAAGAGGCTTGCCCTCGGGATCGAGATCGAGTTGGCGGTCAATGAACGCGACCAGCAGGTTGGCGCCTGCAAGCGGACCCTTTGGCAATGTGAGCAGAGCCCACCCCTCGGGCAGAAAGGCCTGCGCCGCTGAATCGTTTACCTTGTATGCCAGCACCACGCGGCTATCGATGTTGGACCCGACCGCAGTTTCCGCTGTGGCGGGAACACTCAGGAATACCGCGAACAGCAGGGCCAGACCGCCCGAAAGCGCGCGTGTTATATAATTCATCGTTAAATCCCCCTCCAAGAACAAATTTGCTGCCGGAAGTACTCCCTTGCAGACTTACTCAAGCATATTGTCCGATTTGGAGGGTGCGCTCATTGATGCATATCAAGATCGGGCGTTTGATTTTGCCTTACGGTGAAAACGCTGAAAGCGTCGCCAAAGCTTACGCCGGCCGGGTGTCCGCGAAGGCAGACGGATACAACAGCCCAAGGAGACGGCCAGATTCAGCGACTTTACCGGTGACAAATGGCAAAATATGCGTCATTGGGCGCGAATTGTCGGACAAGTGCACCACAAATTGGTAAGTGCGGGTAAGAATCGCCGGGGCAATCCGGCGTTGCGGAATACTTGGGGAGAAGTACCGATGGTCAAGAAACCAAGACCGAACAAAGCACTGGATCGCGACTTGCGCAGCCGGGTCTCGCTGGAGCAAGCGGCCGTCGCGACACGCAGGCAGTATCTCGCCCCTTCGATCGCGCTCGCGTTCATCCTGGTCGCCGGTTTCTCCGCCAGTCTGGTTCTGGGCTGGAACTCGGAAAGCTACATCATCATCGTCGCCTCCGCGGTCGGCGCATATATGGCCCTGAATATCGGCGCCAACGATGTCGCCAACAATGTCGGGCCCACAGTCGGCGCGAATGCCTTGTCAATGGTCGGCGCGCTGATCATAGCTGCCATATTCGAAAGCGCGGGCGCGCTATTGGCGGGCGGCGATGTTGTCGGAACGATCTCGAAAGGGATCATTGATCCCGCGGCCGTCGGCGACCCGAGCGTCTTCATCTGGGCCATGTTCGCGGCCCTGATTTCCGCTGCCGTCTGGGTCAATCTGGCCACCTGGATCGGGGCGCCTGTATCGACAACGCATTCGGTTGTGGGCGGCGTCATGGGGGCCGGTATCGCGGCGGCAGGCGTTGCGGCGGTCAATTGGTCCACGATGGGCCAGATCGCGGCGAGCTGGGTGATTTCGCCGCTTCTGGGCGGCCTGATAGCGGCCCTGTTCCTGTGGTTCATCAAGGCCAGGGTTTCCGATCAAAAGAACAAACTCGATGCCGCCCGGCGCTGGGTACCGGTCATGATCGCCATCATGGCAGGTGCATTCGCCACATATCTTGCAGTCAAGGGATTGAAAAAGATCGTCCATATAGACCTGCCAGGCGCCCTGCTCATCGGCGCGGCGGTCTTTGTCGGCAGCTTTTTGGTCGTCCGCCCTCTGATCCGCAGACAATCCGCCGGACTGGACAACTCCAAGAAAAGCGTGCGCGGCCTGTTCAAAATCCCCTTGATCTGCGCCGCCGCGCTGCTGTCTTTCGCGCACGGCGCAAATGACGTCGCGAACGCGGTCGGCCCCTTGGCTGCCATCGTTCACACGGCAGAGGCCGGAGAAGTTGTCGCAAAGGTCTCGATCCCCATCTGGGTGATGGTTGTCGGGGCATTCGGCATCTCTTTCGGCCTGTTGCTATACGGGCCAAAGCTCATTCGGATGGTTGGCGAGCAGATAACCAAGCTGAATCCGCTGCGTGCCTATTGCGTGGCCCTGTCCGCTGCAATCACGGTAATTATCGCGTCATGGCTGGGCTTGCCGGTCAGTTCGACCCATATCGCGGTCGGAGCGGTTTTCGGTGTCGGTTTCTTCCGCGAGGCGCATTGGCGCGTGACAAATAACAACAAGGCGGTCAGGAATATGGTCGAGGCTGAAGCGGGCAAATCAGGAAGCCCTAAGAGGCGCCACCGCAAACTGGTCCGCCGCGCCCATTTCCTGACGATTATCGCAGCTTGGATCGTAACGGTTCCCGCCGCCGCCGCAATCTCCGGCATTCTGTTCCTGATCCTCAATAGTATAGCCACCTAGCCCGTCTCTTTCACAGAGTACACGAGGCTTGGCCCGGGCTTCGGTGACGCCGTCTCGGCCGCTGTTGCCCGATCCAGCCGTTTTTGCTAGGAGCGGGTTCAGATGATTTGAAATTGAAGGAATTACCCGATGGAGCAGGTTTCAGTGGACCAACTCGCTATTTACGTTCCGTTCTTGATCAACGCGGCCAAAGCGCTCGTCGTGCTCGTCGTTGGCTGGATGGTGGCCGGCTTCACCAGCCGCATGCTGCGCCGCCGCGTCATGGCGTCGCCAAACCTGGACCAAACGATCGGCAACTTTGTTGCCGGAACGGTCCGCTGGGTCATCCTGCTTATCGTCCTGATCGCCGTTCTGAACCTGTTCGGGATCGAAGCGACTAGCCTTGTCGCGGTTCTGGGCGCTGCCACTCTGGCGATCGGTCTTGCGCTTCAGGGCACGCTCAGCAATGTCGCCGCCGGCATCATGCTGATTGCCTTCCGACCCTACAAACTGGGGCAATTCGTGGATATCGCCGGGACCTCGGGCACCGTCAAGGACGTGAATCTGTTCTTCACCGAACTGGCCACCCCCGACAACATTCAGATCATTGTTCCCAACGGGCAGGCCTGGGGCGCGATCATCACGAATTTCTCGTCCCACGACACGCGCCGCGTCGATCTGGTCTTCGGCATCGACTATGGCGACAGCGCCGACAAGGCGATGGAGATCATCCACAAGGTCGTCTCTGCCGAGGAGCGCGTCAAAGCCGAACCGGAACCATGGGTACGCGTGACCAACCTCGGCAGTTCCTCCGTCGATATAACACTGCGCGCATGGGCGACGACGGCCGAGTTCTGGGACGTAAAATTCGCGCTCACTAAAGCGATCAAAGAGGCCTTCGACGAAGGCGGCATCTCAATTCCCTATCCACACACCGTCGAAATCCAAAAGAAATCCTGATTGCGGTTTCGATACTGGCCAGCGGCCGACGGCGGAGCGCCACCCGTTCCGCCGCCATTGGCAAGAGTCTGCCCATATTCCTCGCCGATCGGTGGATTTTCGCCCGCCGAATTCGGCGTGATTGACATGCACCGCCCAAGTCCACGATAACGTCGCGGACTTACAGTTAGGCCGCCTGAGGCCAAGAGGGACAGTGTTAATATGAAAAAACCAGCTGCGCTTGCTGCGACCGCGATTGCGATTTTCCTGATGTCGATCCACGGCGCTGCGGCTTCTCAGGACTGCGGCAAGCAGCTTACCCGGAAGATACCCGCCCGAAACGCCGACGCGCCTTCCGGTACGGCCGTGATGCAGCAGGTCATGAACCTCGGCGGAGCAGAGCGCGATGCCGTGGTCGCCCGCGAAGCGCTCTGCGGTAACATCCCATCGTTTCTGCGCGACCTGACGCCC
>JBFFQS010000140.1:0-6435 GCA_041573315.1 Amylibacter sp.
AGGGACTGTTACGCCAAACGCAAAACACACCCGTGGGCGAAACTCGCTGACGGATGGCGATCCTGAGACCGGAAGCAATTAGACTTCCTTGGATTTAGCGGGTGTTTAGATGCGGTTTGGCGGCGAGTCAAGCGCCGGTTCCGCGAATGCGACCGCCCCGCGTGAAATGTGCGGGGCGGTGGCGGGGACTCGGGTTAAGCGGTCTGCGCTTCGGTCCGGCTCAGGCCGCGCTGTCGGCCGGTACGGCGGAAAGGTTGGCCGCAGGTTTGGGCGACCCGAAACGGGCGTCGACGGCCTCGCTGTCCAGGAACTCGACATCCGTTATGCCAACGAAACCCAAGACGGTTTTCAGATATGGCGTGACGTGGTCCATCGCTGCGCCCATGGGTACGCCGCCGGAGGCAAAGGCAACCACGGCCTTCTTGCCTTTCAACAGCCCCTCGGGACCATTTTCCGTGTAGCGAAAGGTGACGCCGGCGCGGGCGATCTGATCCACCCAGGCTTTGAGCGTGGCCGGAATGCCGAAGTTGTAGACCGGTGTGCCGATCACCAATGTGTCGGCGGCGCGCAGTTCCTCGATCAGACTGTCGGAGAGGGCCAGCTTTTGTTTCTGGTCGTCGGTGCGGTCGTCGGCTGGCGTGAAGTTCGCACCAATCCAGTCTTCGTCAATGAATGGCAGGTGGTCGTTCAGGTCTCGGGCGACGACCTTGCCGCCCTGCGCCAACCGTTTTGCGATCCGGCTGGACATGTTGCGTGATACCGATCCGTCTGTGCGGCCGGAGGCGTCGATTTTCAAAACTTGTGTCATGGCGATACTCGCTTTCTGATTTGGTTGACCCAGAGTTAGCATTTCTATATTTGAACAAAAAGGCATTCAGAAAACAGGAAGTGTGCATGAGCGCACAGAACGACAGCATCGAGAACTGGGACGAGGTCCGCACCGCCTATCATGTGGCGCGGCTGGGAACCCTTTCGGCAGCCGCAGCCTTTCTGGATGTGCACCACGCGACCGTGATCCGGCACATCGACGCGCTCGAGGCGCGGCTGGGAACCAAGCTGTTCCAGCGGCATGCGCGCGGCTACACGCCAACCGAGTCCGGTCGCGACCTGCTGGCGGTGGCGGCCACGACCGAAGATTTGCTGGCCCAGTTCGCCGGTCGCGTGAAAGGGCGCGGCGCGGAGGTCTCCGGCGAATTGGTTGTGACCGCCGTAACCAGCGCCTCGGGCTTCCTGACGCCGGTGCTGGCCGAATTCCGCAGGCTGCACCCAGACATCGCGTTTCGCCTGATCGCTGAAAACCGGCGTTTGCGCCTGGAATACGGCGAGGCGCATGTCGCCCTGCGCGCAGGGGCCAGGCCGCAGGAGCCTGACAATATCGTTCAGGAACTTTGCAAGCTGGGCGTCGGTCTGTATGCGCACGACTCATTTGCACGGCGGAACGGTCTGCCGCGATCGGAAGATGATCTGGCCAATTTCGATTTTGTCGGACCGGACGGCACTGACAGCCGGGCTCCTTACAACAAATGGCTGGCTGCGAATATACCGGAGGAGTCCATCGTATTCCGCAGCAATGAATCGCATGGGGTTGTCGAGGCCGTGCGCTGCGGTATCGGACTCGGTTTCGTGCCGCGATACGAGGTCAAACCGGGTGACGGTCTGGTCGAAGTTCTGCCGCCCCGGGCGGAGTGGGGCGCCGACCTGTGGCTGGTCACGCATGTCGATCTGCACCGCACCGCGAAGGTGCAGGCCTTTGCAGGTTTTCTGAAGCAGGAAGCCAGGAAATGGGAATAGCACTATGATCCGGGCAATGGCGCCATCCGCGCGGGGCCATCTTGCGATGCTGCTGTTTTCTCTTCTGATCGCCGGTTCTTTCAGCTTTGGCACGCGGATTGCGAACATGTTGGACCCTGTCGCGCTGATGTCGTTGCGATTTGCCCTGTCGGGGGTGATCGTCGGGGCGCTGGTCTGGGCCGGGCCGGGCATACGCCGGCCGGACCTTGCGGCGCCGTGGCGCTACGTGGTTTTGGGCGGTCTGTTCGCAACGTACTTCGTTTTGATGTTCGAGGGCCTGAAAACCGCCGCGCCGGTTTCCGCGAGCGCTGTCTTTACGCTTGTGCCCGTGATGACGGCGCTTTTCGGTTTCCTTCTCCTCGGCCAGCGGATCAGCTACCGGATGTTCGCCGCCTTGCTGGTCGGGGCGGCGGGTGCGCTCTGGGTGATCTTCGATGGTCAGTGGTCTGCTCTTGTGAAGTTCGAAGTCGGGCAGGGCGAGGCGATATATTTTGTCGGCTGCGTCGCCCACGCGATCTATAGCCCGATGGCGCGCAAACTGAACCGGGGCGAGCCGATGGTCGTCTATACGTTCGGAATGGTCCTTGCCGGATTTGCCGTTCTGTTTCTGCTCGGCTTGCCGGATCTGGTGGCAGCGGACTGGAGCGGATTTCCCGCGATCTTCTGGATCGGTTTGGCGTATCTTGCCGTTTTTGCCAGTTCAGTGACGTTCCTGCTGTTAAACTATGCCTCGATGAACCTGCCCAGCGGCAAGGTCATGGCCTATTCCTATCTGACGCCGTCATGGGTCGTCGTGCTGGAACTTGTGATTACCGGCAGCATTCCCCATGCCGCCATCCTTGCCGGTATTCTGGCGACAGTGATCTCGGTACTAATTCTACTCAGGGCCTGAAGCCAGACCGTCTGGCGTTTCGCCGGAAAATTCAGCCCCTGCCTGTTCGAGAAAACTCTCGAACGCATCGAGGTTGACATGCTCGAACTGGCCGAAACTCTCCATCCAGATCGAGGCGTCCCGCAGGGCGGTCGGTTCCAGCTTGCACCATTTGACGCGGCCGCGTTTTTCCTGTTCGATCAGGCCCGCCCGCGTGAGGATTTGCAGATGCTTGGAAATCGCCGCCAAAGACATCTCGAACGGCTCCGCCACATCGGTCACGGCCATGTCATCCTCCAGCAGAAGCGTCAGGATGGCGCGGCGCGTCGGATCCGAGAGCGCGGAAAACACAAGATCGAGTCGGTCGGTCATCCGGAAAGCAGTGCCCGAGAGCGCGAAAAAGGTCAACCGGCAGGTTGAATTTGCGCCGGTCAACCGGCGCTCCGGCGGGAACCGGAGAAGCTCAAGAAGATTGACTTTGGCTTAGGAAAGGTGCGTGCTGAGGACACTTTCGCTTTCAGACACGGGAAAGGACAGTCAATGAACTATCTAAGCATCGAGAACCCGGTATTCGTCACTTATGCCATCGCCGCGTCCCTTATGGTCCTCAAGATCATGGGGCAGGGCTGGATGACCGTCTACCGGATGCTGCGCAGCGATTCCGGTCTGGTCAACCCCGAGGACCTGCAGGTCGGGATGATCAACAAGAAACCGAGGCCCGACCAACTCGAAGTCAACGATTACGTCGACCGTTCGCGGCGCATGCACCGAAACGATCTGGAAAACATTCCTGCGTTCCTCGCCGCCGGCCTGTTATTCGTGACGATCAACCCTTCCTTGCTGATGACTCAGATCCTTATGTACGGTTTTGTTCTGGCGCGCCTGCTGCACGCGGCAGCCTATCTGACGAAACAGACCCACGAGGTCCGGGCGACGTTTTATACCGTCGGTTCCGTCATCGTGATGTTCATGGCGGTTTATGTCCTGGCTGCTGTCGCTTTGTAAAACCGTCACGGATCATCGAGGCGTATCCCAGCGCTAATCCTGTAATTGTCGCCGCGCATCGTCGGCGGAAACCGGCCAACTCTGACCGCTGAGCCTGCATAACAGGGATTTTCTTGCGGATTTAGCCGAGATATTCGCCCATTGCACCTAGAAATACTTTGCGCTGAAGCCATATTTCCTTTACGCGATATGAAAAATACTGGGTTTTGTGGCTTGCAGGTAAGAAAATGAATCAGATGTCGGGCGGATTGGCGCCGGAAAAACGCGTGGCGCCCACGCTCGATATGCCCGCACGTAACTGGATGCGGGTACTTGCGGCTTATCGCCAGCCCATCCTGTCGCGGAGCCTCTTCGAGATTGTCGTTACACTCGGCCCGTTCATCCTTTTGTGGGCGCTGGCATGGTGGTCGATTTCCGTCAGCTATTTACTGACCGGCGTTCTGTGCGTTCTCGCCGGAGCGTTCCTGGTCCGGCTGTTCATGATCCAGCACGACTGCGGTCACGGAGCATTCTTCAATAACCGCACCGCTAACGACTGGGTCGGACGCGCGCTCGGCGTGCTGACGCTGACGCCCTATGACGTCTGGCGGCGCAGCCATTCGATCCACCATTCCGGGTCGGGCAATCTGGAAAAGCGCGGTTTCGGAGATATCCACACGCTGACGGTGAACGAATATTATGCCGGCAGCTGGCTGCAACGGTTGCACTATCGCATGTACCGCCATCCGGTAACGCTGTTTCTGATCGGCCCGATTTATATCTTCGGCCTGCAGAACCGACTGCCGCTCGGGGCTATGAAGGCGGGTTCGAAATACTGGGTCAGCACGATGGGTACCAACCTGGTCGGCATGGCGATCGCCACGGTCCTGATCTATTTCATGGGGCTGATGCCGTTTTTGGTTATCTTTCTGTCGACAAGCTTCGTCGCTTCCGCGATCGGGGTCTGGCTGTTCTATGTCCAGCACCAGTTCGACGAGACCCACTGGGATCAGCCCGAAGACTGGGATTTGCATGACGCGGCGCTTTATGGAAGCTCTCACTACGACCTGCCCGCGCCGCTGCGTTGGATGACGGGTAACATCGGGGTGCACCACGTCCACCACCTTTACAGCCGTATTCCGTTCTATCGCCTGAACGACGTTATCCGGGACTACCCTGTTCTGGGCGAAGTGCGCCGTTTGACGCTGTTGCAGAGCTTTGCCTGCGCGCGGCTGCACCTGTGGGACGAAGAGACACGCCGGCTGGTGAGTTATCGTCAGGCCCGGATCAACCGCGCCTGAAGGCGCGCCAACGGCGTCGCGCCGGCGCTGCTGCTTAAATTCAACCCTACGGAAAATGGATATCTTCAACCAAATGGTTGAATATGTCTATAATTCGCAATCGCGGGATGCCGCGGCATTTTTGCGCCATGCGGCGGTTGCCAGTATTAAAAAAATCATTATAAATCAGTAGTTTGAATTTTTTGCCGCATGGCCTAATTCCGTTGACTCTGGCGCGACGGGCACCTATTTTCCGCGAGACTGTTCCAACGGCGTAATTTGACGCATTTCGAGAGGCTCTCGAATGACTGACGGCCCTGATCAAAAAAGGCTTGATGCGTTGGAAGAACGGCTCAGGGCCCTGCGCAAGGCGCAGGAACCCGCGCCGAGGAAAGAAAGCCACGTGTCGCAGGCGCAAGCCGGGTGGCGCATGGTGACGGAACTGGTGGTTGGTTTGCTGCTGGGTTTCGGGATCGGATATGGGCTCGACAGCCTGTTCGGCACTATGCCGATCTTTCTGATCGTGTTTACATTGTTTGGATTTGCCGGCGGCGTGCGCGCAATGATGAAGTCGGCGGCGGAAATCCAGCAACAGAATGCAGAGGCGGAGTCAAAGCCCGCCCGGTCCGGAAAACCGGACGATATGGATGACGACTAGGCGCAAGCCTTTAAACAGAAGGACAGGACAAAGTGGCGACAGAAGCAGAAGGCGGTAGCGGCTTTAACATCCATCCTATGGACCAGTTCGTGGTCAAGCCGCTGTTCGGCGGCGAGCACATCGCCTGGTACACACCGACAAACGTGACACTGTGGATGGGCATCACCATCCTTGTCATCGTTGCGTTGCTGGTCTGGGGCACTCGGGGACGGGCTATCGTTCCGTCGCGTACCCAGTCCGTGGCCGAAGTGACCTATGGTTTCGTTTACAAGATGGTCGAGGATATCGCGGGCAAGGAAGGCCTGAAGTACTTCCCTTACATCTTCACCCTTTTCATGTTTATCGTTGTTGCGAACGTACTCGGCCTGTTGCCGATGTCGTTCACCACCACGTCCCACATTGCGGTGACGGGTACACTGGCGATCGCGGTTTTCGTTGCGGTGACGATACTGGGCTTCGTGAAAAACGGCGCCGGGTTTCTGCATCTGTTCTGGATTTCCTCGGCGCCGCTCGCGCTGCGCCCGATCCTTGCCATTATCGAGATCATCTCTTACTTCGTGCGCCCCGTCAGCCACTCTATCCGGCTTGGCGGCAACATGATGGCGGGTCACGCGGTTATCAAGGTTTTCGCCGGTTTCGCCGGCGCGCTGGGTCTGGGTGCGGTTGCGCCCGTCGTAGCAATCATGGCGGTCTACGGCCTCGAAAGTCTCGTGGTTGTCATTCAGGCCTATGTGTTCACCATTCTGACTTGTGTTTACCTGAACGATGCACTGCATCCTCATCACTAAGTCAGTTTAGAAATTTAGCCATTCACATCTTAAAGGAGCAATAAAATGGCAGTTGAAGGCGAT
>JBFFQS010000141.1:0-6357 GCA_041573315.1 Amylibacter sp.
CGGGGCAGGCTTCGTCGTCGTCATCTGCGGCGAGATCATGACCATGCCCGGACTGCCGAGAAAGCCGTCCTCCGAAGCCATCATGCTCAACGACAAAGGCCAGATCGAAGGCCTGTTCTAAGGATTAAAAGCCATGATACGTAAAATACTCGTTCCGGTCAGGGGTGACGGCAAAGCCGAAAGCGTAATCGTTTATGCGGCGGTCCTGGCCAAAGCTGCCAAGAGCCACATCGAGGTTACGCACTGTCGTGCCCGCCCCGAAGACCTGATGCCCTACGGTGTCCCGATTCCGAAAATGCTGCGCAAGCAAATGCTTGAACAGGCAAGTTCCATCGCCGACGCGGAGGAACAGGTTCTCAAAGACGAGTTTGAAGCGCTTGCAAGGAAAGCCGGCATCGAAATCGTCTCTGGAAACGGCGGGGATGGGCCATCCGCGGAATGGGTCGAGGAAGCGGGTCGTCAGGTTGACGTGATACGTCAACATGGCCGGCTGGCCGACGTCATCGTCGTGCCGAAGCCGGATATCGACCGCAACCTGGGAACCAACACCTTGAAGGCGGCACTGTTCAATACCGGCAGGCCCGTTCTGATGGTTCCCGATAAGAAGGACGCTCCGGAGTCACTCGGCCAGAACGTGACAATCGCCTGGAACGGTTCGCTGGAATCGTCGCGGGCAGTCACGATGACGCTTCCGATATTGCGAAGCGCAAAATCGGTTACGATCCTGTCGTCCGGCGGCGAACCGGCTGCGGCTTCGGCTGAAAAGCTGCAGGAATACCTGCGGGCACATGAAATTGAATCAACCATCAGCAGATTTTCAGGTTCCGGAAATGTTGGGAAAACACTCCTTTCATTGAGTACTGAACTGGGAGCTGACTGTCTGATAATGGGCGCTTATGGCGACAGCCATGAACGCGAAACGGTCTTTGGCGGAAACACACAACATGTGGTCGACAAAGCAGAGATGCCGGTCATCCTGGTGCATTGAGGGGTGCATTTGCCGACTGGCAATTCGAAGAGGGATCGGACCGTCCCCAGTTCAACAGGTCAGTGCGTCGCGACACTTTCGCGTCAATTGTAGATTATCCAGGGAGGATAGTATGAATATCACTAAGCGTACTTTTACCAAGCTCGCAACGGCGACTGCGTTCGCATCAATGCTAGCAGGGCCGTTATCTGCTTTCGAGCCGGTTAAACCGATTGACTTCGTGATCATGGCGGGTGCCGGTGGCGGTGCAGACCAGATTGCACGTTTCATTCAGTCCGTTGCTGAAAAGAAGGACCTTTTGCCGCGTCCTCTGGTCCCCAACAACAAAGGCGGCGGTTCCGGTGCGGAAGCCCTGATCGCGCTGGATAACGCCAGCGATCCGGATCACACGCTGCTGGTGACCCTGAACTCGTTCTTCACCACGCCTCTGCGTCAGTCAAATCTGGGTATCGATATCCAGACCTTCACGCCGGTAGCAATGATGGGCGTCGACCCGTTCGTTCTGTGGGTTCACAAGGACAGCGGCATCACCACGTTCGAACAGTGGCTCGATGAAGTGAAAAAGGGCGACTACGTCATGGGTGGTACTGGTAAAGGGCAGGAAGACAGCCTCGTTATCACCTACCTCGAGCAGAACTTCGATCTGTCGATCAAGTATATTCCCTACCCAGGTGGTGGTGCGGTTGCCAAGGATCTTGCCGGTAAGCAAATCATGGCGACTGTGAACAACCCTGCCGAAACCAAGGGTTTCTATGCGAACGGCGACGTTGTGCCACTTTTGGCCTTCTCTGATGAGCGCATGCCGGCATTCCCAGACGTTCCGACCCTGAAGGAAAAGGGTAAGGACTTCAGCTACTACAACCAGCGTGCAGTAGTTGGCGCTCCAGGCATGTCCGATGATGCGGCTGCATACTATCAGGATCTGTTCAAGACGATCTATGAGACTCAGGAATGGCAGGACTACATGACGTCTGAAAGCCTGTCTCCACTCTGGTTGTCCGCGGACGAGCAAAAAGCTTACTGGAACACCCAAGTCGAGAACCACAAGGTCCTTCTCAAAGCAATGGGCGAATAAGCTCGACGCGACGGATCATTCAATAGGTATTTTAGGGAGGGCCATATGCGCCTTGGAGAGATCATAACTGCGGGCATTATGGCCCTTCTGTCCATCTACATGATGTGGAAGAGTACCGAATTGGAAATTGGGTACATAGCGGGTGAAGGCCCCGGCGGCGGTTTCTGGCCGTTCTGGCTGGCAGCCATCATGCTGGTGTGTACCGGATTCATCGCATTCAACTGGGTAAGGCGGTCTTCACCGCCTTCCCAATCCGAAGAGCCTCTTCTGGACCGGTATGGCAAGAAGATGCTGGTGCTGGTCGGCGGCGGACTGCTGGGCTTCATCGCCCTGATCAACATCATCTCGATGTATGGGGCCATGGCGGTATTCCTGGTGTACTACCTTCGGTTTCTGGGCCGCCACACCTGGACTTTGACGTTGATACTGACGACGTCGCTTCCGATTGGCTTCTTCTTCTTCTTTGAAGGACTGATGCGGGTGACGCTGCCAAAAGGCATGCAGTTCACCGAGCCGTTCTTCAATATTCTCTACAACATCATCTACTAATTGCGTTGAGCTTAAGCTTGCGAATTAGGGGAAGGAACTTTCGATGGAAATTTTAGGGCTCCTTACAGATGGGATCTTTGTATCTCTCCAGCCGATCAACTTATTGCTGATCCTGGTAGGTGTTACGCTGGGTCTTTTCATCGGCGCCATGCCCGGACTTGGATCCGTGAACGGGGTGGCAATCCTGCTGCCGATCACATTCCTTGTGCCGCCGGGATCGGCAATCATATTTCTGGCAGCCATTTATTACGGCGCCATGTACGGCGGGGCGATCAGTTCGATCACGCTGGGGATACCCGGAGCGTCGACCGCCGTTGCCACGACGTTTGACGGCAGGCCTCTGGCGCTGAAGGGCAGGGCAAGCCTTGCTCTGGTTACCGCTGGGATCGCCTCGTTTATCGGGGGCAGTGTGGCCAATGTGCTCTTCACGATCTTTGCTCCACTACTGGCGCATGTCGCCCTGATCTTTGGCCCGCCCGAGATTTTCGCCCTTATGCTGCTGGCATTCGCCACCTTCGTTGGCCTGGGCGGCGATGACCTGCCGAAGACAATTCTTTCGATCTGTCTCGGTCTGGTCTTTGCAGCCGTCGGTTTCGACGAAATTTCCGGCGCACCGCGTCTCGTATTCTTCGACATTTCCGGCTTCCTGCACGGGATCAACTTCCTTGTGCTTGCCATCGGTGTCTACGGTATCGGTGAAATGATATGGACTATCGAGAGTACGCGGGGCGAGATTACCACGACCGAAGCCAAAATGTCGGTCAAGGGAATCGTCTCGGATGCCAAGGAAGGCATGCGCCGCGGCTGGAAGGGCACTGCGATCGGATCTTTCATCGGGTTTTTCGTCGGCATCCTGCCTGCTGCGGGCGCAACGCCCGGGTCGCTGATGTCGTATGGCGTCAGTAAAATGGTCGCCAAGAACCCGAAAGAGTTCGGTCAGGGCCACCCCGGTGGTGTTGCAGCGCCTGAGGCGGCGAACAACTCGGCTTCCACCGGTGCCATGTTGCCGATGCTGACGCTGGGTATTCCCGGGTCTCCGACGACGGCCATCCTGCTGGGCGGCATGGTGATATGGGGTCTGACGCCAGGGCCGCGGTTGTTCACCGACCAACCCGAGTTCGTCTGGGGTCTTATCGGATCTTTCTACGTTTCGAACGTATTCGCCCTGCTGGTGAACCTGTCGTTCATTCCACTGTTCATCTGGATGCTGCGGATGCCGTTCACGGTTCTGGCGCCGCTGATCTTCATCCTGTCGGTTGTCGGTGGCTATGCCGCGACGCAAGACATGCATGACGTCTGGCTGATGCTGATCTTCGGTCTGGGAGCCTACTTCCTGCGCAAGCTGGACTATCCGCTGGCTCCCGCCGTTCTGGCCATCGTTCTGGGCCCGATCGCGGAACCGACCCTGCGCCAGTCGCTGCTGTTGTCTTCGGGCGATGCGACGATCTTCCTGACACGGCCGATCGCGGGACCGATCACGGTCATTGCAATCATCCTGATCCTTCTGCCTGCTTTCAAGGTCATCAAGGACAAGATGAAGGGGTCTAAAACGACGCCTGTCGGTTAAGATCTTCGACCGGTCCGGTCATCTGATTTTAAAAACTTTCAAAGCGGAAATGTCATGTTTCCGCTTTGATTAATCGGACAGAGATGTACCGTCAGGTTCTTGGTTGGAGGCGACAATGAAAAGCGAACTATTTGCCGGAAAGAATGCTCCAGCCACAATATCCGGTTGCCCGGACCAGCGACTGTAACGTCACGCCAATGCCTGAAAACAACCAAAAACCAGATGCTTGGAGCCCGGGACTGAATTCCGAGATACCAAGCCGGCTCCTGCCCTTGGTTACGCTATACCGGCCGGAAAATTCCGACGTAGATTATGCGGCGGCCAGGGAGGCAGCTGAATTTTGCGGTCTCAAACCGCATGAGATGGTTGCCTTCAAGCTCAGTCGGCTGGTCGTCCACGAACTGCTTATCCGCGTGACTGCGGACCTCTTTGTGCCTGACGGTCCCAGCTACGAAGAGCTGGGCCTGAACCTGCGGAGCATGGCCGGCAATATCCTGACAAAACATATCGAGCCGGAGATGCCGGTTCTGGAGCAGAAATTCGCGGACCTGAAAGCAGAAGTCAGGCAAAAGATCAGCGAAATTCTCGAGCGCGATATTTACAACCGGCAAGCTGCCGCGAAGTCTGCGGAAGACGTCGGTTTTTTCGCGAGGTTGTTCGGACGCAAGCCCGAGGCTTCCAAAGCCGAGGAGCCGGAAATTCTGGCCTTGGCGGACTGGAAGGCGTCCGTTGCCGCCTGCAAGGACCCTCTGGAAAAAGCTTGCCTGAAAAGCCTTCTGGCCGTCGTCGGCAGCATGGTGGGCCAGCGCGGCCGGCTCTTTGCAGATAAGGACATGGTGTGCCGCTTTACCACCAACATGGTCTTTAACAGCTATGGCAGCGAAAGAGTTGGCGACTGGATCGAGCCGATGATCGCCAAGGCTGTCGAAGCCGAAGGATACAGGTTCCTGCCCTATCAGGACTCGCCGTTCTTCATGAACGTGAAAGGCGCGTCCGCGGCGGGCAAAAGCACGATCAGGCCGTTGCAGCGAAGGCTCGCCGAAAAACTGAACATCGCATGGGAAGATTTCGCCCTGATCAGTCCGGACTACTGGCGGAAATTCCTGCTGGATTACGAAAGCCTCGGCGACGATTTCAAATACGCGGCCATGCTGACCGGTCAGGAACTGGAGATCATCGACAAGAAGCTGGATCGCTACATGGGCGAAAAGGCGGCGAAAGAGAAGATGCCGCACCTGCTGATCGACCGGTTCCGTTTCGACAGTTTCACACCGTCGCCGGATCAGCAGGCAGAGAGCACCTTGCTCAGCCGGTTCGGCGATACCGTCTACCTGTTCTTCATCATCACGCCGCCGAGCGAAACCGTGGAGCGCGCCTGGAAACGTGGTATAGAGACCGGGCGCTACAAGGCGGTGGACGACCTGCTGTATCACAACATAGAGGCCTATACCGGTTTGCCGCAGCTGTTTTTTTCATGGGTCACGACCAAGCAGCAGAAAATCCACTTCGAGTTTCTCGATAACAGCGTGCCACACGGCGAATTGCCAAGGACGGTCGCGTTCGGATGGAACGACCGGATCACTATTCTGGACAAGGATTTCTTGCGGAACATCAATCGCTATCAGAACGTGAATATCGAGGCCCGGCGGCCGGAAGACGTTCTTGTCGACGCGAAAGACAAGGGCGGAGATTTCATCGCCGACTGCATAGACATCATTCCGAACGTGACGATTGCGGACGGCAAGACGCTGGAAGTTCAGGGTCAGACTGCGGACGGCCACTGGGTCTATCACAAGGACGGGGCTTTGGACGACGCCACGCTGTCCGCCGCCGATGAAGCCGACGCAACGAAATCGGAGGCGCCGGCCAAGGCCGAACCGGTGGATTTCGCCGAGGAGCGGAAATTTACCGTGGGCGCCTGGGAAAGCAACAGCAGTTGAAGAGAGAACGACAGAGACAACGCCTGTTTCCGACACGGCGGATTGAAAAGACAATAGAGCTGATACGAGGGAAGATCTTATGCGCATCGGATCACCTAAAGAGATTTTTGACGGCGAGCGGCGTGTTGGTATGACGCCTGACAGCGCGGTTTTGTTGCAGAAGCTTGGGCATGAGTGTTTCATCGAGTCTGGCGCGGGTCAGGGCGCGGGGTTTTCCGACAAGGCTTATAAGGACAAG
>JBFFQS010000142.1:0-6331 GCA_041573315.1 Amylibacter sp.
ACAAGCTCGTCGATGCCCAACCCGAGACCGAAGGGGCCCCTGATGCTCGGTGATCCGATCACCAACGCACCTCATGTGCCGCGCGCCACTGCCTTTCTGGAGGCCCGCGACATGATCCGGAATCCTATCAGGATTTTCGAGAAATACCGTCAGGCGCTCGGTCCGACCTTTACCTTCCATTTCGGCGGGGCCCGTCGCGCGATCGTATCCGCCGATCCGGACTTCCTGCAAACCGTGCTCAAGCAAAACCGGGACAACTACTTGAAATCGGATATGCAGACGGCCCGCATGGTCGAATTTCAGGGCAAGGGGCTTGTCAACATCCACGGTCAGGAATGGCTGCGCCAGCGCAAGCTCATGGCTCGGGGCTTTACCCCTCGGCGGCTCGCCGACCTGCTGCCGGTTCTGCAAGCGGTGCTGACGGAACGTTTGCCCCACTTCGAGGCCGAGGCGCGGCTTGGGCCGGTTGACATCCACGAACAGATGGTGCGCCTGACACTGGCACTGGTGGGCACCTCGATATTTGGCCGTAGCATGAGCGACGCCGAACTGCACCAAATCGGCAGTGCCATCTCTGTCATCCAGAGCTTTATGGTCCGTCAGATCGTCCGGCCCTATCTGATCCCGTGGTACCGCATCAGCGGCGAGACGGCGAAATACCAGCGGCTGCGTCGCGATGCAGACCACCTTGTACTCCGCCATATCGCGGAGCGTCGCACGGCGGGAACCGGCGAATTCGATCTGCTGCGCATTTTGCTCGACGAGCCGTACCATGACACGGGCGACACGATGTCCGAAACTCAGGCGATGATCGAAGCGCTGCAAAATCTGGTTGCCGGAAACGAGACTTCGTCAAACGCGCTCACATGGACTTTTTATCTGCTGTCAAGGCACCCGGAGCATATCGCCCTGATCCGCGCCGAGGTCGAGGACATCATCGGCGACAACCCCATCTGCTACGACAATCTGGCGGCGCTGGCGCACACGACAAGGGTGATCCACGAAGCCCTGAGGCTGTACCCGCCATTTTGGATGATCGACCGCGTCGCCCTTGCTGACGACGAGATCGGCGGAATACGCATTCCTGAGGGCACAATGGTTATCCCATACATCTACGGCGCGCACCACAATCCGGAAATTTGGGACAATCCCGAAACCTTCGACCCGTCCCGCTTTGAAATCGACCAGGTCAAGGCGCGTCATCCGTTGGCTTACCTGCCCTTCGGTGGCGGGCCGCGTGTTTGCATCGGCAACAACATGGCGATAATGCAAATCCTGTTGATCGTCGCGACATTCGTCCGATGCTTCGAATTTGCGCCCGCGGCCGCCGCGCCGGTCGGCATGCGTCCGATGATGCTGCTGCGGCCCGACGGTCCTGTGCCGTTGCGTTTCGAGCGGAGGTAGACCGACATGACTTCAACGTTGTTCCAGCCCGCTTGCGCCTGTGCGGCCCTTGCCGCGATAGTCTGCAAAAACATTGCCGCGGATCCTGAAGGGATTTCCGAAATCCGGATCGGGACCGTCGCGGGCGGTCACCCCGAAGGTTCCCTGGAACCGGAGGAAACATGAGCAAAGGTTTGCGCCACTTTGAAGGACGGACCGCGGTGATCACCGGCGCGGCGAGCGGCATCGGCCGCGAACTGGCGCGTTTGCTGTGGGATCGGGGGTGTGGGCTGGCCTTGGTCGATCTCGACACGGAAGGGCTCGGCGCGCTGGCCGCTGACCTCGGCGCCGGGCAGGGCGGCCCGCGCATCTCGGTCCATACAACCGACGTTGCGGACCGGGCGGCCATGCGCGCGCTGCCCGCCGAGGTCATCGCCGAACACGGGCAGGTCAACCTGCTCGTCAACAACGCCGGCATCGGCTACGAGGGCGCATTCCCGCAGACCAGCCTGGAAACATGGGATCAGGTGCTGGGTGTGAACCTGTGGGGTGTGATCCACGGCTGCCACGTCTTCATGCCCCATCTCGCAAGGGCCGATCAAGGCCACATCGTGAACATGTCCAGCCTGTTCGGGATCGTCGGCATGCCCGGACAGACCGCCTATAGCGCCAGCAAGTTCGCGGTGCGAGGCCTGTCGGAAGCCCTGTGGGAGGAACTGCGCTCCACGACGGTCGGGCTGACCTTGGTGCACCCCGGCAGCGTGGCGACGAACATCATGCAAACCTCGGACGGCGACGATCCCGAGCTCATGGCCTATCTGGCCGCATGGTATGAACAGAACGCCATGGCCCCGCGGATCGCTGCACAAAGGATCCTCGGCGCGATACAAAAGGGCAAGCCCCGCCTTCTTGTCGCCCGCGAAGCCTATCTTGCGGATTATATCAAGCGGCTTCTGCCGGTGGCGGGAAACAAGATGGTCTGCGATCTGGCGATCCGTGTTCTGGGGCTCGAACACATGCGGGCCAAGCGCAGCGGGCAATGGCAGGAAACCATGGTGGACAGATCCCCGTGACACAGCGCGAACCCCTTTGCGACGACACGACCGGATCAGGTGATCGGGATGCAGAGGTCCTGATCGTCGGCGCCGGCATCAGCGGCATCGGTGCGGGGATAGAGCTGCTGAAGCGGGGACAGACATCATTCATACTGCTCGAAGCGGCGCAAGATCTCGGCGGGACATGGCGCGACAATACTTATCCGGGCGTCGCGGTGGATATCCCGATCAGCTCTTACTGTTTTTCTTTCGAACCGGATTTTTCGTGGTCGCGGGCCTTTGCGCCCGGCCGCGAAGTGCAGGCCTATGTGCGCCATTGCGCGGATAAATTCGGCGTAACGGACCATGTGCGATACGGCTCGCGGGTAGAACGGGCCGTGTTCGACGCGGAACGCGACCGGTGGGAGGTGCGGCTGCAAGGCGGCGGGCGCGTTACGTCGAGGTTCCTGATCGCCGCTACAGGCTTGTTCAGTACGCCGGTCGAACCCGATATCCCCGGTCTGGACCAATTCACAGGAACCACCATGCACTCCGCTCGGTGGAACCACGACCACGACTTTACCGGACGGCGCGCGGGCATCATCGGTACCGGCGCGTCCGCGGTGCAGATCGTCCCCGAGCTTGCGGCCAGGGCCGGCGCGCTTACGGTCTTCCAACGTACGCCAATATACGTCGCCCCACGTCTCGACTTTGCGCTGCGGCCCGATGCGGCCCGCCGCTTTGCACCGGTTCGGCGGGGGTTCCGTCTCGCTTCTGAACTGGCGATCGAAGCGCTGACCTTCATGGCCGTGAACTACCGCCGTTTTCCGTTTCTCGTTCATTCGGTCCAGCGCCTGATCCGGCGCTGGATGCTCCGGCAGGTTACCGACCGCGCAACGGCGGAGAAGCTGCTGCCCGACTATGATTTCGGCTGCAAGCGGCCGGTCATATCAAACACCTACCTTTCCAGCTTCAATCGCAACAACGTGACGTTGGTGACCGATGCGATTGAACGCGTGACCGCCGAAGGCGTAATCTGCCGCGACGGCACGCTGCATGCTCTGGACACGCTCGTTCTGGCCACGGGCTTTCGCACGACCGAAAAAGGCAACGCCCCGACTTTCGAGGTTGTCGGGCGCGACGGGCAGGAGTTGGGAGCGTTCTGGGACGCGCACCGGCTGCAATCCTACGCTGGTATCGCCGTCGCGGGTTTCCCGAACTTTTTCTTGACGGCCGGCCCCTATTCCGGTGGCCTCAACTGGTACGCGATGCTTGAGACGCATCTCGGACAGATCATGCAATGCCTTGAAGAGGCCAAGGCGCTGGGCGCGACGCGTGTCGAGGTCAAACCGGTGGCTTACGAGAAATTCGTCCGGCAGATGTGGCAACGGGCTGAGGGCACGGTATTCAAGGCCGGAAACTGCGAAACCGCGCGAAGCTATTATATCGACCGGCACGGGGATGCGGCGCTTCCCTCGCCCCGGACGCCGATGTGGCGCGCCCGTCGCGCCCGCAAGACAGGCAGTAGTGATTTCAGCTTCGGGTCCGCGCCCAGCCGCCGGCGCACCTGAACCGGGTGTCCAAAACGCGCGCAATCCGCCGTCACTTTCAATCAGCCTTTGAATGCTCGGGCGCCGGACGGCAGAACGAAAGCGTTCAGATGACAGGATGATGGTGGGCCATGCATACGCCCTCTGTTCCTACTCCAGACCGTACCGTTAAAATTTTGATTTTTGGTCTTAGACCAGGTTTAGGGCAAGGTTTCACCACACCAGGATTAACAGTCAGACAAACCGGGCCCTGGCGACAAAGCATTCAAACCGGCGTTACGGGTTTAACATGCGTTACATGTCTTTCGGCCGTCCTCTGCGCGCGCTGGCGGCGGCCTTACTGTTCGTGATGCCTCCCGAAGATATATGAAACATACAGAACAGACAGGCGTATGCGTGGGTGACCTCTTCGTGCCGCGCGATGCATTCGCTGCTGCGCCTCGCGCCTTATTCGGCAACGATGGCGACGGGCTGGCAGCACGCTCTGGAAACGAGTTCGCAGCGGTGCTGCCAGCAGGATTTGATCGGTCGATCAGATTACGTGCGCAAGAGCGCTACTTGCATCGCATACAACCGATCATTCGCCAAACACGGCGACTAGAACCCGGTCCGAAAACTTCTGAGACAGTTCACGCAGTTCGGTTCTTGGATCCTCCAGGGTCGCGGCGGCGACCAGTCCTCCGAGAACCCATCCCCCGCCGCCGGATTCAATCTTGGTGGCTGGGATAAGGACCTCGCCGGTAATGGCGTCCCGCAGCCTGAACTGCCCCTTCATGATGCTCTCGCCGCCAAGCACGATGGCTTGTCCGCTCGTGATGATCTTGACCGAGGACAACGCGATCTCGATGTCGGCGGATCGCGGACCGTTTCCGGCCCCGACAAGGGTCGCGTCGGCGGTTGATTGCAGTATTGATTGCACGGTCTCGACCGATACCGCACGTCCTTCGGTCTTTTCCCCGATTGCGGACGCGTCCACTTTCACACTCGCTATAGTTATATTCTTGCTCACCGCGGCGTCGAGGCTGGAGCCTTTGGGCGCGGGGCCGGCACAGGCCGCCATAAGCAGAACAACAAATAAAATTCCAATGGGTCTGAGAATAACCATTTCTTCCTCCTGAGTTTCAATTGCTTTTCCTTTCCGTTGAAAAAGGGGCGAAAGGGTCCCCCGAGAGGGCCGGCTCCGCGGTTGGCGGAGCAGACCTAAACGCTGATCAAGACTGCCTCACCGAACCTCAGAGCATGCTCTCGAGGTTAAGGAACTGACTGACGCCGGAGATGAACCTGCGAGCGATATTTGCGCCCGGTTCCGCGATCTCATGAGCCGATCCGGCCCCCGATTGCCGCAGCCAGACCAGCGGTCCGTTATCTTTCACAGACAGCCGGTAAGTCTGGTTTAGAGAGATCGGATTGACCTGGCGCAGCATCCATTTCGCAAATGTGCGACCGCGCACGACAAGGCTTGTCTCAAGGTTTCCGCGTATTGAGACCGGATCGAAATTCATCGTTGTGACGATGGTCTGGGACCCGTCGATGACCGTGAATTTCGCGTGGAGCGTATTTTTTACGCCGCTTCCGGATTGTCCCGGCTGTGGATTGGGGTTCAGCTCGTGGAAAATAACGCCCGTTCGTATCAATCTGTCCCGGTAAGTCGAATAGCCGCCGTGCACCGCGGTGTGGTTTGTCGAGGCCAGTGAATTGGTCACGATTGTCACCTTCACTCCGCGGGCGGCGATCGCCTCCAACACTTGTGCGCCATGGTCTTCGGGTATGAAGTATGGCGTTACGATCAGGACTTCGCGTTCTGCCTTCGCAATAGCTCTGAAATGGGATTCCGCGACGAGGTACGGTGCTTCGGATTGGTCTTGCCGCACCTTATCCGGCATGTCCGTCACGAACTGGGCCTGCGCGTCGAACCGGGGCAGGCTGTCCCTGTTAAGCAGTGCCGGCTCGGCGCCAAATACGGCGGAGTACTTGTTGTCTCTTGCTTCCTCGCATTTAACCGCGAGCTCCTTCAGGAGCCGTTTGAACTGGCTGGAATAATCCCAAGGGCTGATCCGGCGCAGCGGGATCGTCCAGGGATCGGACCAGTACATTTGGAAAGACCGGGAAAACTGCTGCGTGACACTGCCCCGCGCGAGAATTTCGAAGTCGGTAAAAGCGGAGCGGCCATTGTCGCTGAAATACTCGTCGGCAATATTGCGTCCTCCTAATATCGCCTCCTGATCGTCGGCGACCATCATCCGGCTGTGCATCCGCCGGCTGACGCGATCGTATTCCAGCAGGAAGCCAACTTGCGGCGGGCTGAAACGGCTAAATGGATTGAAAATGCGAATCTCGATATTCGGGTGCCGGTCCAGAGCCAGA
>JBFFQS010000143.1:0-6314 GCA_041573315.1 Amylibacter sp.
CGGAAGCCGAAAACCTGAAATTAGGAGCTATTGCGCAACCGTTGCGCGCGGCTCTGGCGGGAACGACGGCGTCACCGTCGGTTTTCGACATGATGGTGATCCTCGGAAAAAAAGAGACTTTGGCACGGCTCGGTGATGTAGCGCCCTGATTGAGCTGTACAGGAATGAAAATGTTGTTTGGCTTTGTCGGTCACAAAACCGACACGGGAACAAATTATTGAAAATATTGTGGCGCATTGAGCCATGACTGAGAGGAACGAATGACAGACACTGAACGGACCGCGAAGCTCACCATTGACGGAAAGTCCCTGGACTTGCCAATCTATTCACCGTCGGTAGGTCCCGATGTCGTCGACATTCGAAAACTCTACGCACAGGCAGGCGTATTCACCTACGATCCCGGCTTCACTTCCACGGCCTCGTGTGACTCGACCATCACTTATATCGACGGCGACAAGGGCGAGCTGCTGTACCGCGGTTACTCCATTGACGACCTGGCCGATAAATCGAATTTCGTGGAAGTCTGCTATCTGTTGCTGAACGGCGAATTACCGTCCAAAGCCGAACTGGAAGAATTCACAGAGCGGGTCACCCGCCACACTATGGTGCACGAACAGATGCAGCATTTTTTCCGCGGTTTCCGCCGGGATGCGCATCCGATGTCGATCATCTGCGGTGTCATGGGCGCGATGTCGTCGTTCTATCACGACAGCACCGACATTACCGACCCCGTGCAGCGCGAAATCGCCTCGATCCGGATGATTGCGAAAATCCCGACAATTACGGCGATGGCGTTCAAGTACTCGATCGGGCAACCGTTCATGTACCCTCTGAACGATCTGGATTATGCGTCAAACTTCCTGCAAATGTGTTTCGCAGTACCGGCGGAGCCCTATGTGGTGGACCCGATCCTGTCAAAGGCCATGGATCGCATCTTTACCCTCCATGCAGACCACGAACAGAATGCCTCGACATCCACGGTACGTCTGGCCGGATCGTCAGGCGCCAACCCGTTCGCCTGTATCGCCGCCGGTATCGCCTGCCTCTGGGGGCCAGCGCACGGTGGCGCGAACGAGGCCTGTCTGAACATGCTGCGGGAAATTGGTTCCGTCGACCGCATTCCTGAGTTCATTGCACGCGCCAAGGACAAGAGCGATCCGTTCCGGCTGATGGGCTTTGGACACCGTGTCTACAAGAACTTCGACCCGCGCGCGAAAGTGATGAAAGAGAGCGCCGACGAAGTGCTCGAGCTCATGGGAATTCACGACAACCCGACGTTGCAGGTTGCCAAGGAACTGGAGCGCATCGCGCTGGAAGACGACTATTTTATCGAGAAGAAGCTCTATCCGAACGTGGATTTCTATTCCGGTATCATTCTGGATGCGATGGGTTTCCCGACTTCGATGTTCACGCCGATCTTCGCCCTGTCGCGTACCGTGGGCTGGATTGCCCAGTGGCGCGAAATGATAACCGATCCGGGCCTGAAAATCGGCCGCCCGCGGCAGCTCTATCAGGGCCAAACGCGGCGCAATTTCGTCGATCTGGGCAAGCGATAGTTGTCTGCCACTTAATTTAAACGGGGCCGCTGAAATTCAGCGGCCTTCGTATTTCGGGCTTCGTTTCTCCAGAAACGCCATGACGCCTTCGCGAAAGTCGCGCGTCTTGCCGGCCAGACCCTGCAAATGCGACTCTGTCATCATCTGCTCCTCGAACGTCTGGTCGAAACTCAGCCGCAAAGCCTGCTTGATATAGCGATAGGCCTCGGTCGGGCCGTTGGCCAAGGTGGCAGCGCGGCTGGCAATCACATTTGACAACTCCGCATCCTCCACCACCTGCCAGATCATGCCCCAGTCGGCTGCCGTCCGGGCGTCCACCGGTTCGGCAAACAGCGCCATTCCCATGGCCCGCGCGTGGCCGATCTGGCGCGGCAGCCAATAGCTGACCCCGGCGTCAGGCACCAGGCCGATCCGCGCGAAGGCCAGAATGAAACTGGCCGAGCTACCGGCAATCACGACATCCGCCGACAGCGCGAGGCTCGCCCCAGCCCCCGCCGCGACGCCATTCACGGCGGCAATCGAGGGAATTTCGCAGTCGTAGACAGCCTGCATCATCGGCTCATATTCATTCCGAAGTGTGCCTTCGAGATCGATGTCCGAGACGTTCCTCGCATCCCCCAGATCCTGACCAGAGCAAAACGCGTCGCCCGCACCCGTCAATACCAGCACCCTGGCCTCGCCCTGCGCTTTACGGACAGCATGCAGGATTTCCGCCCGCATCCGCTGGTTTAGCGCATTCTTGACTTCGGGCCGGTTCAGCGTGATCGTCGCGATCCCGTCCTCGACGGTATACAAAAGGGTTTCGTATTGCATCGGTCCTCCTTGTCTGAAACCGACGATAGAGGTACGCCACGCAATTGAAAACGGAAACCTCTAGCTGTCGAGGATTTCGCGCAGTCGTTCCTGTTCGGACGCGCTCAGGCTCTCGGGCGCAACCGCCTTGCGCCGCCGCACGAAGATCAGGGCTATGCCAAGGCCAGTCAGGAACAGAACCGGTCCCGCAGCCCACAGCGCCAGATTGGACCAGCTGCGGGTCGGACGCAGCAATACGTACTCGCCGTAGCGATCTACGATATAGGAGATGACTTGCTCGTCGCTGTCACCGGCGACGAGCCGCTCTCGAACAAGTACACGCAAGTCACCTGCGATACCGGCATTGGAACTGTCGATGTTCTCGTTCCGGCAGACCAGGCAGCGCAGGTTCTTTGAAATTTCTCTTGCGCGCGCTTCCAGAATTGGGTCAGCAAGCATCTCACCGGGCTCCACGGCATGTGAAGGAACCGCCCGGAACAAGGTCAGGATCAGCAGGATTGCAAGCGCAACATATCGGATACGGGTCTTCATCGCCTACTCCGCCGGTACGGCAGCCGCCGCCGTCTTGCGCCGCGCGACACCGATGCGATAGCGCCTGTCGGTCAGGCTCAGAAGCCCGCCGAGCGCCATGACAATTGAACCGATCCATATCCAGTTGGCAAAAGGTTTAACGTAAATCCGAACCGCATAGCCGCCCTCTGGCTGGGGATCGCCCAGCACGACATAAAGGTCTCGGGTCAAACCACTGTCGATCGCGGCCTCGGTCGTCGGCATGCGCTGCACGGGATAAAACCGCTTCTCCGGTCGCAGTTCGGCAACAACACTGCCGTTCCTGATCGCGGTGAATACGCCCTGATCCGTGGTGAAGTTCTTACCCTGCTGCTTACGGACGTCCTCGAAGCGGAATTCGTAGCCTGACACGGAATAGCTGTCACCGATATTGGCGACGCGGATATCCTCGGTCTCCCAGGCTGTAATCGCCGCGATGCCAAAGATAGTAAGACCCAACCCTGCATGCGAGACTGCCTTGCCCCAGTCCGCACGCGGCAGGTTGCCCAGTCGGCGCAAGACTTCAGCCATGGAGGCTTTGCCCACCCGCACCCGGGACGCGAGGTCCGCCGCGGCCCCGAGCACCAGCCATGCCGCCAGGGTTACACCGACTGGCGCCATCATGCGGCCGCCTGTCTGCATGACCCAAACCAGCGCCCCCAGCGCCACCGAAAGGGCAAGAACACCCCACAGCGGCCGCGCGGCCTTGCGCAGGCTTCCGCGTTTCCAGGGCAGCATCGCTCCAATAGGCAAGATCATCGCCAGCGCGATCATGAAAGGCGTAAATGCCAGATCGAAGAATGGCGCCCCGACCGACAGCTTCCTGCCAAGGACAAGCTCGGCCACCAGAGGCCACATCGTTCCGAAAAACACAACGGCTGCGGCAACCACAAGCAAGAGGTTGTTCAGGACCAGCGCGCTTTCCCGGCTGACCGGACTGAAGACCGAAGGCGACGACAACTGGGACGCCCTCGCGGAATAGAGCGTTAGCGAGCCGCCGATGGCAACACATAGGATCGCCAGAATGAAAACCCCGCGTTCGGGATCATTGGCGAACGCATGCACCGAAGTGATCACGCCCGACCGCACGATAAACGTTCCGATCAGGCTGAAGGAAAACGCGAGGATGGCCAGCAGGACGGTCCAGCTTTTCAGCGTATCGCGCTTTTCCACGACGATCGAGGAATGCAACAGCGCCGCCGCGATCAGCCACGGCATGAAGCTGGCGTTCTCGACCGGATCCCAGAACCACCAGCCGCCCCAGCCAAGCTCGTAATAGGCCCACCAAGAGCCAAGCGCGATGCCGATGGTCAGGTTGACCCAGGCCAGCAGAGTCCACGGGCGGACCCAGCGCGCCCAGGCCGCATCGACGCGGCCCTCGATCAGGGCTGCAACCGCGAAACTGAAGGACATCGACAGGCCGACATAGCCCAAATAGAGGAACGGCGGGTGGAACGCGAGGCCGGGGTCCTGCAACAACGGGTTCAGGTCATTTCCGTCAACCGGCACGTCCAGCAAGCGCTCGAACGGGTTGGAAGTAAATATCAGAAACGCGAGGAACGCCACGGAAATCATTGATTGAACTGACAAAACCCGCGCCTTCAGCGGAGACGGCAAGTTCCCCCCGAACAGAGCGACCAGCGCACCGTAAAAGCTCAGGATAAGCACCCAGAGCAGCATCGAGCCTTCGTGATTGCCCCACACGCCCGTGACCTTGTACAGCATCGGCTTGGCGGAATGCGAATTCGCCGCCACAAGACGGACCGAAAAATCGGATGTCACAAAGGCCTGCGTGAGCATCGCGAAAGCAATCAGGATCAGGAAAAACTGCGCCAGAGCGGCCGGGCCGGCAAGCTCCATCCAATTTCCCCACCGCTTCTGCGCGCCGATCAGCGGCACGATCGACTGCACCAGCGCTATTGCGAGGGCCAGCACCACTGCAAAATGTCCGATTTCCGCTGTCATAAAAGCTCCGTCAGTGTTTTGGCGGAGTATACTGCCTTGGCAGCAAAGCTCAATTCACGAAGAAGACAGGTGGCACTTAGCCGCTGTTGGCCCGTGTTCTGCGCCAATCATCCAGAGCGGCATTGCCGTCTGAAGGGATTGCATCCGGTGCGAAGCCGGCGGTTTGGGATGGTGGCTTGCCATGCAAAGTCGCGGCAGCCTGAACAGGTGCCCGCATTGCGCGGCGCCCCGTGCGCAGATGATGCAGCTCACGAGCGCCGAAATAGAAGGAAACCACCGCGCCCAGCAACCACCACAGCGGTTCCGGCACCTGCGCCAGACCCTGCATGCGGATGGCAAAGCCCGCCGGATCATACATCGCATAGACGAACAGGGCCACCGTTCCAAGCGCTAAAATTGGACGAGGAAGGCGGTTCAAGCCATTAACAAAGCTGTCAAAAACGCCGTTCGGTGTTTGTTGGAACTCGCTTTGGAACTGGGTAAGAGCGGCGGTATATTCCGCATGCTGCTGCGCCATGTCCTTGGTCTTGTTCGGCACAAAGACCTCGGCGACCCGTTCGACCGCGCCACCGATCTGGCCGGCGGAGTTTCCCAGACCCAGGATATTCGAGATTATGCCCATGCCCTGATCCTGTTCTTATGGTCGTGTTCGCTGTAGTGATATTTGTCGGAAATGAATTCTTCGGCACGCTTGATCCATCCGCCCTTTCCGCCTGCGGTCGTTCGGGCGTATTTCCGGGAAGCGGGCCGTCTGTCCGCCAGCCGGTAATAGTAATTCCGCCGCTCGATTCCATAGGCATCCACCAGATGTTCCGGCGCAATCTGCATGGCTTGTTGCGCAGCCCTGATCGTCTGAGGCCCGATCCTGCCGTCGACGCCGACCGAAAGTCCCATATCATTGCAGAGCGCCTGAAGCAGTCTGACCGCCTGCGTCCCCGCGTTGACATACATATCAAAGACGGACGGCTGTAACGGTTCCGGAAGCCGGTTCAACTTCGGGCCTAAAAAATAGTGCTTCAGAAAGATTTCACGGGCGCGATCCTTGTCCAGCAGGCGCACGTCAGAGGCATCAACATCGCCATCGCCGTCCAGATCCAGCCCTAACCGGCGCATGGTGTGCACCGTCACGCCGAAGTTGGTGGCCCCGCCGAGATCGTCGGGATCGTTCACGAACCCGCCTTCGCGCCGTATGATTGCCTCTGCGATTTGCTCAACCGACTGCATGCCAACAAATTCCCTTGGATTTGCGGCAAGGCTATTCAGAAAACTTGTACGATCTGTTTACTCAGCGTTCGGTTGATAGACGCCCTGCTCTTTCAGCGCGTCCATGACCTCTTTCGGCATATAGTTCTCGTCGTGCTTGGCAAGAATTTCCGTTGCCTCGAACGTTCCGTCCACCAACGTGCCGGTCGCGATCATTCCGGTTCCTTC
>JBFFQS010000144.1:0-6279 GCA_041573315.1 Amylibacter sp.
GAACCCCTCGGCGCAGGATCTGGCGGGTGAGGTCGCCTCGGAATGGCTGCCGGTAAGGCCCAACACCGACCTCGCCCTGATGCTCGCACTGGCACACACGCTGGTCACAGAAAAGCATCACAATCATACGTTTATAGACCGTTATTGCAACGGATTCGAGCGCTTCCTTCCCTACCTCACAGGCGAAATCGATGGCCAGCCCAAGGATGCCGCATGGGCCGGGGCGATCACCGGCATACCACCCAAAGACATCACGGCGCTGGCGCGAAAGATGGCGGCGCGCCCTACGACAATCAGCGCCAGCTGGTCTCTGACGCGCCAGCAAAACGGCGAACAAATCTACTGGATGACTGTGGTTCTGGCCGCAATGCTGGGTGGGATCGGGCGCAAAGGCGAAGGCTTCGCGCTCGGGATCGCGACGACCAACAGCGTCGGCAGCCAGCGCTCCCCGATGCCGCTTGCATCCCTGCCGACAGGCCGGAATCCCGTTCGCAGTTTCATTCCCGTCGCGAGGATTGCAGATATGCTGCTGCATCCGGGCGCGGCGTTCAACTATGACGGCCGGCAACTGCGTTATCCGGACATTCGGCTGATTTACTGGGTCGGGGGCAACCCGTTCCACCACCATCAGGACCTGAACCGGCTGCGGCGGGCTTGGCAACGCGTCGAGACCGTCATCGTCCATGAGCCACACTGGACGCCGCTGGCCCGTCACGCAGATATCGTTCTGCCTGCCACCCTTTCAGCAGAGCGTAACGACCTGACCGGATCGCCCCACGACACCCATCTGTTTGCAACCGAGTCCGTGTCCCGTCCATTCCAACAGGCGCGGAACGATCACGAAATATTTGCAGCTCTGGCAACCCGACTCGCTCCGGCGGACGGGTCCGCCAACGACCTCAAGGATGCCTTTACCGAAGGCCGCGACGAGGCGGCTTGGCTACGCTTTCTTTACGACAAAACTCGCAGCGGCTCGAACAGCAGGCCGGAAATGCCGGATTATGAAACCTTTATTAAGAACAAGGTCTTAGCATTCGGAATTCCGAAAAAAGCGATGGTAATGCTCAAGGATTTCCGGGACGATCCGGACAGACACCCGCTGACAACGCCTTCGGGCAGGATCGAGATATTCAGTCGAACCGTCGCGGATTTCAATTTGGACGGCCTGCCTGGACATCCAGTATGGCGCGCACCGCAAGAATGGCTGGGCGCAGCGGCAGCGAATACGTATCCGCTGCACCTCGTGACGCATCAACCGGCGCGGCGCCTGCACAGCCAACTGGACCAGAGCCGACACAGCCGCGCCGGCAAGCTGCACGATCGCGAGCCTTGCCTGCTGAATGCCGGCGACGCTGAAACCCGCGGCATCGGCGACGGGGACCAGATCCGCATCTTCAACGGACGCGGCAGCTGCATTTCTGCGGCGAAACTCAGCAACAATGTGCTGCCAGGCGTGGCGATGATGGCCACTGGAGCATGGTACGATCCGGATTGGGAAAACGATCCGACCTGCTGCAAACACGGCAACGCGAACGTCTTGACCGCGGACCTGCCGACATCGGAAATAGCTCAAGGGCCCGGAGCGCTGACATGTCTGGTGCAAATCGAAAAGTATGAAGGCGATCCGCCCGCCGTCACCGCATTCGAACCGCCGCGGATTGTCCCTGACAGCCAACCGTAGAGCAATCAGTCGGCCAGCGGCACATCCAGACTGACCTTGGAGCGATCCATTACGACCGATGTATTGAACCGCTTGACGTTCGAGTCTTCGAAGAACAGGCGCTGCGTCAGATTTTGGAAATCATCCATGTCACGAGCAAGCGCGATCAAAGCGAAATCCGCAGCTCCGGTGATGTAGTAGCACTGCTGAATCTGCGGCTCTGCCTTGACCTTGCGCCGAAAAGCGTCGATCTGGTCGATGCGCTCGCGTTCCAGCTCTACCAATATTACAAAGCTCATCCCGTAGCCTGTCGCCTGCGGCGAGACCACGGAGGCGTCCCGCAGGATCACACCCGCATCCTTCAGCGCACGCACACGTCGCTGGACTGTCGCGACAGACATACCCGCTTCGAACGCAATGGTTTCCAATCGCTCTCGGGCGTTCGCCTGCAGCATCCGGAGTATAATCAGGTCGGTGTCGGATAGGTTCACTGCGGCCCTCCCTTCAGATATTGTGATAAATTGATCGTGACATTCGCTAGCGTCGAATTATCCGCAAAATATTCGCAAGTCCAGCCGTGTAACCGAACAATCCTGTCAATCTGACATCAATCTTCCAACCTCCCTGAAACCCGGCCTCAGTCAACGCGAAAGAACGACTTGACCCGAAACGCCGAGTTCCGGCGATAGCTCTTCCAGCTTGTCCCGAACCGTATCGAGAAAACTGATCATCGCCGGCCGGGCCGCGACAAGTTTCTGCTGACAGGGCCCGCCAAAGGCCACTTTCAGGTGGCAGTGTGCCTTAGTGTCTTGGATCGTCAATCAGGGGCGATGGTTTCGCTAGCGCCTCGAGATCTTCAGGATCGGCAACGAACACCCGGCTGCCGTCTATTTTGACGCCGTACTGCCGTAGCGCCTTGATGGACCGAGACAGGTTTTCCGGCGTCATGCCAAGAAACGAGGCGAGGCGGCGCTTCTCGAGCTTGAGTTCGAAGTCATCGACGCCGCCGTTGTGGAGCCGTTGCTGGACAATGTAATTCGCCAGCCGCTCGATGGAGGTGCGCAATTTTATGTTCTTGCTGTTCTTGATCACCGACCTGTAGCACTGGGCGAGCTCGGTCACCACGGCGCGGGCGAAATTGTTGTCGACTTCAAAGGCGGCGCGGACATCCATGGATGGCAGCAGGACGAGCCGCGCCTTTTCGATGGTTCGCGCCGACATAAGATAAGGCGCGTCCTTGATAGTCGCGGCCAGGATGAAGGTCGAGATCGGGCGCACCGTCGCCATCATGGTTTCGCGCCCGTTCCAGGTTGCGAACAACTCGACGCTGCCTTCAGTGACGATATGCAAAAAATCGCTGTGATCGCCCTCGGTGATCAGTTCGACCTGCGGCGGAAAAGTCTGGACATAGCCGCCGCGGATCAGCGTTTCGAAATTTTCATCGCTCATGTCACGAAACAGGAGAAGGTCCCTCACTTCGGATACGTCGCCTGTTCTCATCTACCGGTCACCTCTGATTGCGCGGAACAGTATCGCCACGCCACTTGATAAATGTCAAGGATCGGATTGCTGTATGTATCGCGTCGCTTTACCTTTTGTCTCACCCTCCCATGACTTATTTCACTAAGTCATTTATTTTGTTATATTTTCTACACTTTTTTGATCTGGATCAAACTTCGAAACCGCAATCTCTCTCATCTGTGGTCCCAGGCCAGAATCGGCTCTGCGCTAAAATGATGCGGAAGGGAAGACCATGCACACACTAGAAGGAGTATCACGCTCGGACCAATATCGGGCACTGGGACTCAGCACATTCGCTTTCACCGTTTGTTTTGCGGTGTGGACGATATTTTCGATCATTGGCGTCAAGATCAAACAGGATCTCGGACTGTCAGACACTCAATTCGGCCTTCTGGTGGCTACTCCGATCCTGACCGGATCGGTCAGCCGCATCTTCCTCGGCGTCTGGACCGAGCAATACGGCGGCAGAATAATGTTTCCGCTCCAGATGCTGATCACCTCTGTAGCGGTCTGGTTGCTGACGTCTGTCGAGACATACGAAATCTTCCTGCTGGCCGCGCTTGGTCTCGGCCTTGCCGGCGGATCGTTCATCGTCGGCGTCGCCTACACCTCGCGTTGGTTCGAAAAAGATCGGCAGGGAACGGCCCTCGGCATCTTCGGCGCCGGCAACGTCGGAGCGGCGGTAACCAACTTCGCGGCTCCGTTCCTCGTTGTGGCTCTGGGCTGGGAAGACACCGCCAGGATCTATGCGGTCGTCCTCGCGGCAACGGCGGTGCTCTTCTACATCTTCGCCAAAACCGACCCTGTGCAGATCGAAAGAAAACGCACCGGCGCCGGGCCGGTTTCCGCCGGTGCGCAATTGGAGCCGCTGAAGAACATGCAGGTCTGGCGCTTCGCCACCTACTACTTCTTCGTCTTCGGCGCCTTCGTGGCCCTCGCGTCATTCCTGCCGCGCTATTATGTCGGTGCTTACGGGCTGGAACTGACCACTGCAGGGGTATTCGCGGGGCTCTACTCGCTGCCCGGCTCGATTTTCCGCGCACTCGGCGGTTGGCTTTCCGACAAATGGGGCGCCCGCACCGTAATGTATATCACCTTCATCGTCTCCCTCGCGATCCTGTTCGTCCTGAGTTATCCGCAGACCAGCTACATCGTCTCCGGCATTCACGGACCCATCGAATTTCATCTCGGGGTGTCCGTCGGGTTCTTCGTCGCGCTGACTGTGGCGCTTGGCTTTGTGATGAGCCTCGGCAAGGCGGCGGTCTACAAGCATATTCCGGTCTACTACCCGCACCATGTGGGGTCTGTTGGCGGTCTGGTCGGTATGATCGGCGGTCTGGGCGGCTTCGTCCTGCCTATCACCTTCGGCATCCTGCTCGATTGGACCGGCGTCTGGACCGCACCCTTCATGCTGCTTTTCGTGCTCGTCGCGGTTTCGACGATCTGGATGCACATCGCCATCCGGCGCATGGAACGCGCTCGGCACCCATCGCTGGCAGAAGAGAAATTCCTCTCTGACGTTCCGGAAGCACCGTTGCCCAAGCCAGAGGCTGAGGCCTCCAAGGAACCCAACGCAGCACGCGTTACAGGATAACCCGAAATATCTGCGGGCCGCAGGAAATGTGGCCCGCGACATCAAACCCGCCCCAAAGGGAGGCTCCCATGGCGATCACCGAACATACACCCGGCCAGACTGGCCACACACTGACTGACTGGCGTCCCGAGGACACGAAGTTCTGGAAAGACCGCGGTCATCGCATTGCAACCCGCAACCTGTGGATCTCGATCCCCAACCTTCTGCTGGCCTTTTCGGTCTGGATGGTCTGGTCGGTCGTCGTTGCAAAGCTGCCGGCCATCGGTTTCAACTATAACACCGGACAGTTGTTCTGGCTTGCAGCACTGCCCGGCCTGTCGGGCGCGACGCTGCGCATCTTCTACAGTTTCATGATCCCTATTTTCGGCGGTCGCAAATGGACGGCGCTGTCCAGTGCCTCGCTGCTCCTGCCAGCGTTGGGCATCGGCTTCGCGGTCCAGAATCCTGAAACGCCATATATCGTATTTCTTGCTCTGGCCCTGATGTGTGGCTTCGGCGGCGGCAACTTTGCCTCCTCCATGGCCAACATCGCGTTCTTCTACCCGAAGAAGACCAAGGGTAACGCATTGGCGCTGAACGCTGGCCTCGGCAACCTCGGCGTGTCGGTCATGCAGTTCGTCGTTCCTATGGTCATCACCGCAAGCGTCTTTGGCGCCTTGGGTGGAGAGCCGCAAACCCTCGCCGACGGCAGTAACCTGTGGATCCAGAATGCCGGATTCATCTGGGTACCTTTTATCGCGCTATCCGCGATCGCGGCCTGGTTCGGCATGAACGACATCGCGTCGGCCAAGGCGAGCTTTGCCGAACAGTCAATCATCTTCTCGCGCAAGCACAACTGGATCATGTGTATCCTTTACACCGGAACCTTCGGCAGCTTCATCGGCTATGCCGCCGGCTTCCCGCTTCTGATGAAAATCCAGTTCCCTGATGTGAACGTCTTGACCTACGCGTTCCTCGGCCCGCTCGTTGGCGCGCTGAGCCGGGCGGCAACCGGCTGGGTTTCCGACAAGTTCGGTGGCGGCCGTGTCACATTCTGGACCTTCCTCGGCATGATTATCGCGGTCTGGGGCGTCCTGCAGTTCCTGCCGCATGACGGTGTGGGCGGCAACTTCTGGGGCTTCTTCGCCTGCTTCATGGCGCTGTTCTTCCTGACCGGCGTCGGCAATGCGTCCACGTTCCAGATGATCCCCTCCATAATGCGCCGGGAAATACCGCGACTTATGCCACAGCTGGATCAAGCCGCTACCCTGAAACAAGCCGAGCGTGAAAGCGCCGCGATCATCGCCTTCACGAGTGCGATCGCCGCGTATGGCGCCTTCTTCATTCCGAAAGCCTACGGCACGTCGATCGGCATGACCGGCGCACCCGATGGAGCGCTCTGGACGTTCCTGTGGTTCTACGTGATCTGCGTCGTGATCACCTGGATTTTCTACAGCCGCAAGAAAGCACCGGTTCCCTGCTGATCTGACAACAATTTCCTGCGCCGCCGCGCGGCGTAGGACCC
>JBFFQS010000145.1:0-6224 GCA_041573315.1 Amylibacter sp.
ATTTTCAACGATGTCGATGGGGTGGATGTCTGCGGAATTCAAAAAATGCTCTGTATTCGCCATGCCTGTGCCCTCAATCAGTCGTTTTGGAGACGGCTCAACCCCACTATATATGGGCGCCTCGCTAAGTATCGGGGTTTTGTTGTCAGCCCCTTACTAAATATGGTGTGACGAAAGCGGACTCCTGTAAAGGTAAAACTTGGAAAAATGCAATCTTACCCACAAGTTTTTCCAACCTGTCCACAATTTGGACTCAGTCTGCAGCGCGTCGCGCGCGGTAAAGTCCCGTGGTTTACAGGCATAGTGCACGGCAAAAGGGCCTGTGGGCGTCACGCCGCCGGCCGCTGAATCCGGAAAAACCTATGGAATTATTTCTTGGCTGCAGGCTTTTTCGCGGCAGGCTTCCTGGCAACAGTTTTTTTGGCGGGTGCCGGTTTCGCGCCAGCCTCCAGCGCCTCTATCCGCGCCAGCAGCGCCACGTTTTCCTCGCGGGCCTTCTGCGCCATGGCGCGCACTGCGTCGAATTCCTCTCGGGACACGAAATCATGATCGGCGAGCCAGCGTTCGATCCAGCTGTTGAATGCGGTCTCGGCCTCGCCCTTCGCGCCCTGTGCCACGCCCATGGCGTTGGTCATCAGTTGAGAGATATCTTCCATGAACTTGTTACGCGATTGCATCTGGCGGCTCCGTTTTCAATAGCTGGCCCATTATATAGCCCCTTATGATCACTTCCGCCAGATTTGCCAAGGCGAAGGTTGACAAATCCCTGCCCAGATAGAAGGAAGTAATAACCAAAAAGGCCAATTCGAATGATCGCAGCCATCCCCTTTCCCGACATAGATCCGGTACTGTTTTCAACGGAGATCTTCGGGATCACTTTCGCCATCCGCTGGTACGCGCTGGCTTATATCGCGGGCTTCCTGCTGGCGTGGCGCTGGATTGTGCGGCTGATGCGGCACGAGGCGCTCTGGCCGTCCAACAACGCACCGATGGCCGCCAAACAGGTCGAGGACATGCTGACATGGATGATCCTCGGCACGATCCTCGGCGGCCGGTTAGGATATGTCCTGTTCTACCGCCCCGACATGATCCTGCACGACCCGGCAGCGATCATCCGCGTCTGGGAAGGAGGAATGTCGTTCCACGGCGGCTTCATCGGCGTGATCCTGTCCGCGCTTCTGTTTTGCCGCGTCAACCTGCTGCCGGTTTGGTCGGTGGGCGACGCCATCGCATTTGCCGCCCCGTTCGGCCTTTTTCTCGGGCGACTGGCGAATTTCATAAATGCCGAGCTTTGGGGCCGCCCCACCGACGTGCCATGGGCCGTCGTGTTTCCCGGAGAGGCCGCGCAGAGCTGTCCCATATGGTGGCTCGACACGGTTTGCGCCCGGCACCCGTCGCAAATCTACGAAGCCCTGCTGGAGGGCGTCGCGCTGTTCGCCATCATGGCCGTCCTGGCCTTCGGCTACAAGATCCTGAAGCGTCCGGGCATGATGATCGGAATCTTCTTTCTGGGCTACGGCACGGCGCGTGCCATCGTCGAGAACTTTCGTCAGGGCGACGCGCAGTATGTCAGCATGGACAACCCGATGGGCCATGTCCTCCGGTTCGGTTCGGAGCTGGACAGCGCCGGCCTGACCATGGGGCAGGTTCTGTCCCTGCCGATGGTCGTGATCGGACTGACCCTTATATTTTTCAGGCGAAACGCGACATGACACGGCTCGGCAAACGTCTGATCGCCCAGATCGAACGCTCCGGTCCGATGCCTGTTGCCGACTACATGACACAGTGCCTGCTGGACCCGCAGCACGGCTATTACACCAACGTCCAACCCTTCGGGGCGCGCGGTGACTTCGTCACAGCGCCGGACGTCAGCCAGATGTTCGGAGAGTTGCTCGGCCTGTGCCTGGCCCAGAGCTGGATCGATCAGGGCAGCCCGAACCCGTTCATACTGGCGGAACTCGGGCCGGGGCGCGGGACGCTGATGTCCGACCTGCTGCGCGCCGCAGCGCTTGTGCCGGGATTTTCCGCCGCAGCCGAAATCTGGCTGGTCGAGGCAAGCGCTCCGTTGCGCAGTGTTCAGCTTGAAGCCCTCGCCGGATACAAAGTGAACTGGGCTGAAACGGTGAACGGAATTCCCGACGGGCCGCTGTTCCTGATCGCCAACGAATTTTTCGATTGCCTGCCGATCCGGCAGTATCGCCGGACCGGCAAAGGCTGGCAGGAACAGATGGTCGGTGCGGTGGACGGCGAACTCGGCTTTGTTCTGGGCAGCGCGCTTCCGGAACAAGCCGTCCCGGATTGGGCTGCCGATCTTGCCGAAGGGTCGCTGATCGAGACATCGGCGGCAAGCGTGGCAATCGCCGAAGACATCGCGCGCAGGATCGCAGAGCATGGTGGCACGGCGATCATCATCGATTACGGCGACTGGAACGCGGCCGGGGACACGCTGCAGGCCGTCAAGGCGCATCGCAAAATTGGGCCGCTGGACAAACCGGGGCAATCCGACCTGACCGCACATGTGAATTTCGCCGAACTCGCACAGGCGGCGCAACCGCATGTAAGCGTCTCGCAAATTGTGCCACAGGGCGAGTTGTTGCAGCGCCTCGGCATCCGGCAGCGCGCCGAGGCATTATCCCGGCACTGCGACCCGCAGGCTCTGAAAGCCCATGACGCAGCATTTCGGCGCTTGACCCACCCCGAAGAAATGGGGCAGCTTTTCAAGGTAATCGCATTCTATCCCAAAGACGCAGCGCCCCCGGCGGGCTTTCAATCATGACACTTGAAATACTGACCTCGAACGCTTTAACTCCCTTTCGGCACGGGTTCTATACCCGCCGCGGCGGCGTGTCCTCGGGCATTTTCAGGGGATTGAACTGCGGTTCCGGGTCCAGCGACCAGTCCGATATCGTGCAAATGAACCGCAAGCTCGTGGCTGACTCCATGTCAGTCAGGCCGGACCATCTGCTGTCGGTCTCTCAGGTGCATTCTGCGACCGCCATTGCGGTCGACGGACCGCTGAGCGGCGACCGGCCAGAGGCCGACGCAATCGTCAGCGCGACGCCGGGCGTGGCGCTGGGAATCCTGACGGCCGACTGCGCGCCGGTCCTGTTCGCCGATGCCGAAGCCGGCGTGGTCGGCGCGGCCCATGCGGGATGGAAAGGGGCGCTGAACGGCGTTCTGGAGGCAACAATCGACGCGATGCAGGCGCTGGGCGCGGACCGCAACGACATTTCGGCGACCATCGGCCCCTGCATCAGCCAGCGGAACTACGAAGTCGGGCTGGAGTTTTTCGAGAATTTCATGGCCGAGGATACCGGATTTGCCCGTTTCTTCGCGCAGGGGCGCGATGCGGACCACTTCCAGTTCGACCTGCCATCCTTCTGCCTGCATAAGCTGCGCGAGGCAGGTGTGGAGGATTCCGACTGGATCGGACATTGCACCTATGCCGATCCCGAACGGTTCTATTCCTACCGGCGCGCCACGCATCTGAAAGAAGCCGACTACGGACGTCTGATCTCGGTAATCTCGACTGATACCTAGCGCTGCTCGGCGCGCGCCTCCAGCACATCGAAGGGAATACCCGGTTCGTCCTTGGCCTTGCGGATCACAAGCGAGGTCTTGACGCTGGCCACATTGTCGGCAGAGGTCAATTCCTCGGTCAGGAAAGTCTGGAACGTGGAGAGGTCGGGCGCGACGCATTTCAGGATGAAGTCGATCTCGCCGTTGAGCATATGGCACTCGCGGACCAGCGGCCACGCGCGGCATTTCGCCTCGAAGGCGCTCAGGTCCGCTTCGGCCTGGGAGTTCAGCCCGACCATGGCGAAAACCTTGACCTCGAAGCCAAGCTCGTTTTCGTCCACGACGGCATGGTAGCCCTGAATCAGGCCCTTTTCCTCAAGCGCCCGCACCCGGCGCAGACAGGGCGGCGCCGATATCCCGACCACCTTGGCCAGGTCGACGTTGGTCATCCTGCCGTCGGCCTGAAGCTCCGCCAATATCCGGCGATCAATCGCATCCAGTTTTAAGCTTGCCATAATCTTTCCTTTCGCAAGGGGTAAAACTACAACAGCGCCCCGATCCGCGCAACAATATTTCATAGTTGCGCAAGATTAAATCGTGGTTTGCGGATTTCCTGTCGGCTGCGATTTTTTTGTCCCAGAGCCGGGCACATGGGTTTTCGCGACGGGAAAGCCTGTCTATATAGGTACGACTGAAAACTCTAAATGGAATATCCTCCAATGTCCGATACCCGTCACACCCGCGTCCTGATCATCGGTTCCGGCCCTGCCGGCTATACGGCTGCGATCTATGCCAGCCGCGCGATGCTGGAGCCCGTTCTTGTGCAGGGCATGGAGCCGGGCGGACAGCTGACCACAACAACCGAGGTCGAGAACTGGCCCGGCGATATCGAGGTGCAGGGCCCCGACCTTATGGTCCGCATGGAGGCACACGCCAAAGAGATGGGTACCGAGATCATCGGCGACCTGATCACCGATCTGGACCTGTCGAAACGTCCCTTCACCGCCAAGGGCGACAGCGGCACGACCTATACTGCCGATGCGGTCATCCTGGCGACCGGCGCCCGCGCCAAGTGGCTGGGGCTGGACTCGGAAGAGAAATACAAAGGCTTCGGCGTGTCCGCCTGCGCCACCTGCGACGGTTTTTTCTATCGCGGCGACGAGATCGTGGTCATCGGCGGCGGCAACACGGCCGTCGAAGAGGCGCTTTTCCTGACGAAATTTGCCTCCAAGGTCACTTTGATCCACCGTCGCGACGAATTGCGCGCGGAAAAAATTCTCGAAAACCGGCTGTTGAAGAACGAAAAGATTGTGCCGATGTGGTTCCACGAACTGGTTGAAGTGATCGGCGAGAACGATCCGCTTGGGGTTACGGGCGTCAAGGTGAAACACACCAAGACCGGCGAGATCACAGAAATTCCCTGCAAGGGCGTCTTTGTCGCCATCGGCCACGCGCCGGCCAGCGAACTGGTTGTGGACCAATTGGAGACACATTTGGGCGGATATGTGGTCACCAAGCCCGGCAGCACCGAAACATCGATCCCCGGCGTCTTTGCCGCGGGCGACCTGACGGACCATGAATACCGCCAGGCAGTCACCTCTGCCGGCATGGGATGCATGGCCGCGCTGGACGCGGAACGCTTTTTGGCCAGTCTGGAATAGCGTTCTGAATTCCGAGCTATTCCGGCAACTTCTTCCCATTTTGATGGGGATATATTGCAATTCTTGGAACAGACTGTATTCCGGTGCCAGTATTACACTTGCCCGAGAGAGCGACTATGATTGCTGAAAACCAGTTACCCGTTCCCGAACTCTATGCACCCTTCGATGTCGCAGACCAACTGTCGACCGAGGCCGGCGACCTGCCAAGCTGGGACCTGACGCCGCGCCAGATCTGCGATCTGGAGCTGCTGATGAACGGCGGTTTCTATCCGCTCAAGGGCTTTTTGGATCAAGGCGACTATGACAGCGTGGTCAAGAACATGCGGCTGGCTGACGGCACCCTGTGGCCCATCCCGATCACGCTGGATGTAAGTCAGAAATTCGCCGGTACGGTGAAAACAGGCGACAAAATCGCTCTGCGGGATCAGGAAGGCGTCATTCTGGCGACACTGGATATCTCTGACGCTTACACACCCGACAAGCACATCGAGGCCGAGCACGTATTCGGCGCGGACGACGCCGCGCATCCTGCGGTGAACTATCTGCACAACATCGCCGGGCCGGTCTACCTCGGCGGCAAGGTCACAGGCATCCAGCAGCCGGTTCATTACGATTTCCGCGCGCGCCGTGACAGCCCGAACGAGTTGCGGTCCTATTTCCGCAAGCTCGGCTGGCGCCGGGTCGTGGCGTTCCAGACCCGCAACCCGCTGCACCGCGCACATCAGGAATTGACCTTCCGCGCCGCCAAGGAGGCGCAGGCCAACCTGCTGATCCATCCGGTTGTCGGCATGACCAAACCGGGCGACGTGGACCATTTTACCCGCGTCCGGTGCTATGAGGCGGTGTTGGACAAATACCCGTCCTCGACCACGACCATGAGCCTGCTGAACCTTGCAATGCGCATGGCCGGCCCGCGCGAGGCCGTCTGGCATGGTTTGATCCGAAAAAACCACGGCTGTACCCACCTGATCGTCGGGCGCGACCACGCCGGTCCGGGCAAGAATTCCAAGGGTGAAGATTTCTACGGCCCTTACGACGCACAGA
>JBFFQS010000146.1:0-6209 GCA_041573315.1 Amylibacter sp.
AGGGACGCACATCCCGCGAGACCGGAATTCGGCACAGACGGCCTCGGCCTGTATCTTTGCTTCGCCATAAGGGCCTACGCCGGTAAGCGCGTCATCTTCGCGCTTGGCATGGCCATCGATAATGCCGTAGACCGCCGTCGAAGAAATATGGATGAAGCGGTCGATCCCGGCGGCTTGCGCCGCCGACAGCAACAGGCGCGTTCCCTCGACCTCGGTCGAAAAGATCTCCCGTGGCGGAAATAGCGGCAAGGCCGCGGCACAATGCACCACGACATCTATCCCTTCAAAGGCCCGTTCGTGCAGACCCCGATCCCGGATGTCGCCCTGAATGACGGATATCCTGTCCGCTTCCGGATAGGCGAACGGAGCAGTATCGTAGCTACGCACTTGATGTCCGCGCGCCAGTAAATGGCGAACAAGATTAATGCCCAGAAAACCTGCGCCGCCGGTAACAAGCCACTTCATTCGGTGCCCCCCGAATGCCGCCCTGCGGCCGGGGCAAGGTTGATAGTGCGGCGATTTTGAACTCTCGTAATCATGACCTCATTCTTACGGATATAAGAGCGGAAAACCCTGATCCATGTCAAACCACTGATACGGGGCCGAGGCGAATATCCGCCGGTTGTCTGACAGCTTTCAAATCCGGAAACCGGCTTCATTGAGGAGTGGATTTCAGGATACGGCCTGTCAGTGTCGCCGAACATCACTGAATCGGGCCGGCTTTGCCGGTTCGGCACCCTCTGGGAAAATCGCCCGCGTTACGGTGAGAAATTGTTCGGAACGCCTTTGCGCACTGGCGCTTGCTGTCGGACCCGGTATTATATGAGCGGAGGCCGAAGCACCGCCAAAGAGCAAGCCGGTCAATGCTATTCCCTTCCGGGACGTTCACGAAAGGCAGTCGTATGAAAATCGCTTACACAATCGCAAGCGGCCGCGGCAACACTGACCTCTTGCTTGCCAAGATCGCGGATCGCCTGATGGCCCGTGGCATAAGGCCAATTGGCGCGGTTCAGATCAACGAGGACCGGGAAGATTGTCCCCGCTGTGACATGGACCTGAAAGTGTTGCCGGACGGGCCGGTCTTTCGGATATCGCAGTCTCTGGGCAGAGAGTCCCGCGGTTGCCGTCTTGATCCCGCAGCGCTGGAGATGGCCGTTGCCGAGGTCGGAAAGGGTATTGCAGGCGGAGCCGATATCCTGATCATAAACAAGTTCGGCAAGCACGAAGCCAGCGGTCGCGGGTTCCGCGAAACCATCGCCGAAGCCCTGAAACGGGATATGCCGGTGCTCGTCGGACTCAATGGCATGAACGAGGAAGCATTCAAGGAATTCACCGGCGGCGTAGCTTCGCAAGTCGAGGCTGAGCTCGAAGCGGTCTGGCAATGGGCCTCCGAGGCAACGCACACCAAGGTTGGGAGCGACTGACAGCCACGTAGTTTACGCTTGATTTTAAAAACGCTGGCGTCAATCCTTGGCCTCAGGCTCGATGCGACGCACCTATCGGAAAGCAGACCTCATGTACCGGACCCGCCTTTTCGCCATTCGCCATTCAGGAAAGTTCGAATGGATATACCAGCGTCTCGAAAAGGCGATGGTCGCACTTGATCCGGTGTTCGCGCGGATCGGCTATAATCGTGTCGAACGTCCGGTAGCGTTAATCGAAAAGGGCGTGAAAGGTCTGCTGTTCGACTGCAAGATGTGCGGCCAGTGCGTGTTGTCCTCCACCGGCATGTCCTGTCCGATGAATTGCCCCAAGGAGCTGCGCAATGGCCCCTGCGGCGGAGTGCGCCCCGGCGGATACTGTGAGGTAAAGCCCCAAATGCGCTGCGTCTGGGCGCTCGCCTGGGACGGATCGACACGCATGAAAGGCGGCAACAAGATCCGCGAGGTCCTGCCGCCGGTGGACCGCAGCCTGAAGGGCTCGTCGGCCTGGCTGCGCGTCAGCCGCGAGAAGGCAGCCAAGCTGCGAGAGGCCCGCGAGTCCGCCCGTACAACCATGGCCCGGGCCTTTCCGGCCGCGCGCGAGAACGAGCCCTCTTCTGCGCCTCTGGCCGAGGAGCCGACGAGCGCCGTCAACAGGGAGCAGCAGCGATGACAACCGATCTGGACAGTTTCGCGCAGTTTGTGAAGCCCTACGAGGACCCGCCCGAGGGCCATGTGTCAGGCAGCAGGCTGGAACGTGTTCTGCGCTCCGGGCGCTTCGCCGTCACGGCGGAACTGAACCCGCCCGACAGCGCCGATCCGGAAGATGTGTTCGACGCCGCGCGCCCGCTGGGCGAGGTCGCCGACGCGATCAATGCCACCGATGCATCGGGGGCCAACTGCCACATGTCCTCGATCGGGATCAGCGCGCTGCTGACCCGGGCCGGCTACGGGCCTGTCTACCAGATATCCTGCCGCGACCGGAACCGGATCGCCATACAGGGCGACGTGCTGGGCGCGGCGGCCATGGGAGTGCGAAACGTCCTTTGCCTGACAGGCGACGGCGTCGGTGTCGGCGACCAGCCGGGCGCGAAGCCGGTCTTCGACTTCGATTCCGTCACACTGCTGCGCACGATCCGGACGATGCGCGATCAGGGCGTCTTCCTGTCGGGGCGCAAGATTACCCGTCCGCCGCATCTGTTCCTCGGTGCCGCCGAGAACCCCTGCATCGAGCCGCATGAGTGGCGCCCCGACCGGCTGGCCAAGAAGGTCGACGCGGGCGCCGACTTTATCCAGACCAACTATATTTTCGACATTCCGCTGTTCGAGAAATTCATGACCCGTGTGCGCGACCTCGGGCTGGACAAAAAAGTATTCATTCTCGCCGGCGTGGGCCCGCTGGCGTCGGCCAAGGCAGCACGGTGGATGCGGTCCAACGTGCCAGGCATCCATATTCCGGACGACGTCATCGCACGCATGGAGGGTGCGGAAAAGCCCGGAGCGGAAGGCAAGAAAATCTGCATCGAACTGATTCAGCGCATCCGCGAAATGCAGGGCGTCGCGGGCGTGCATGTAATGGCCTATCGACGAGAGCACCAGGTGTCCGAGATTATTCTGGAATCCGGCGTTCTGGAAGGCCGCCACGCCAAGCGAAAAAGTCGGGAGCGCAACTAACGCGGTTGGTCATTCGGATCCGCGTCGGCTCCGGAAAAGCACGGGTATTGCAAGAAACAAGCTTCAAATTAAGACACCAACGTATTTTCGGCGGTGCTGCGTCGGCCTGCATTGTCAGGTTGAATCAGATCGCAGACAGGGGATAAACTAAGGCTATACCGGATGAATGACAGCCAGTGTTCCGGCACACGCGTTTCTGCGGAAACAGGAGGACACGCGATGCAACCCAGCAAGTTCGTGCGAAAAGGCGCAGCGACCTTTCCGGTCGAGTACGATGGTCCGCCGCGCGAGTATTGCTTTGTGCTTCTGCCACGCCTGACGCTGCTGGCTCTGTCCTCGGCGATAGAACCTTTGCGGGTCGCGAACCAGATCGCTCAGAAAGAACTGTACCGCTGGCGCACGCTGACAGAGGACGGCCAGCCGATCGCCTGCTCCAACAACCTGACCGTGATGCCTGACGGCGCGTTGGACACGCTGTCGCGGGAAGAAGCGGTCTTTGTCTGCTCTGGCGTCGAGCCGCTGGCGACGCTCAGTCCCGTGGTGACGCAGTGGCTCAGGCGTCAGGCCAAGTTCGGCGCGAAAATCGGCGGGATGTGCACCGGCGCGTTCACGCTGGCCAAGGCGGGATTGCTCAAGGGCAAACGCTTCACGCTGCACTGGGAAAATCAGCCCGCTTTCATCGAGAGTTTTCCCGACCTGATGCCGACACTGAACCGCTACGAGGATGACAGGGATCTTATGACCGCGGCGGGCGGAAGCGCCGCAACAGACCTGATGCTGAAGATCATAGAGGCCGATCACGGCAGCGCCTTTGCCCTCGTCGTGTCGGACATGTGCCTGCACGGGCGCGGCGGCGCAGGCCGGACGCCGCAGAAATCGGCGCAGTCGGTCGCGCTCGGCAGCCGCAACCAGCATCTGATCGCAGCAGTGCAGATCATGCAGGAGAACCTGGAAGAAATCGTCACCCTGACCGAAATCGCGAAACTGGTTCAGGTCTCGCGCCGGCAACTTGAGCGCATCTTCAAGACCTATGTCGGCATGACGCCCAAGAAATACTACACGGACCTGCGACTGGCGCGGGCCTATGCCCTGTTCAGCGAAACCAACATGACGGTGGTTGAGGTCGCCATGGCAACCGGTTTTGCCGACGCCTCGAGCCTGTCCCGGCTGTTTCGCAGCAAATACGGCGGCTCGCCCAGCACGTTCAAGAAGAACTGGGCCGGAGGAGCCGCCACACAGGTCGCGCAAAAATAGCGGGCGGAAACCGGTCGCAGCCCTTTTCTATTCGCCGTAAGGCACCCAGATGTTCTTGACTTCGGTAGCGGCGTCAAGGAATGCGCGGCCCTCGGCCGATTGAGCGTGCCAGTCGCGTGCCCGCGCATTGTTCACCCAGGTACGTTTGAGATTTCCGGCACTGGCGCTTTCGATCGCATGGGCCAGATCGGTCGAAGAGAAACTCCAGACCGCATCCACGTCCAGATGTCCGGCCATATGCGGCGCCAGTTCCGCATGACTGCCGGTCAGTATATTGACCACACCGGCAGGCACGTCGGAGGTTTCCAGCACCTGATAGAAATCGGTTGCCGCCAGCGGAAAGGGCTCCGAGGCCACCAGCACGGACCGGTCGCCCATCGCCATCGCCGGTCCCATGACCGAGACCAGTCCCAGAAGCGGTGCCTCGTCGGGGCAGAAGGCTCCGATCACGCCGACGGGTTCGCGCATCGCCAGCGCGATGCCCCGGATCGGCACGCCATGCGCCTGCCCGTCGAACTTGTCGGCCCATGCGGCGCAGGTAAACAGGCGCCGGATCGAGGCGTCCACCTCTTTCGCGCCAGTACGCCTGCCGGTCAGGGCATCGATGCGGCGGGCGAACTCTTCGGCCCGCGCCGACAGGTTTTCGGCGATATAGTAAAGGATTTGCGCCCGCAGGTGGCCGGTCGTTTTCGACCAGCTCGCCGCGCCTTGCGCCGCTTCCACCGCATTGCGGATGTCCTTGCGGTTGGCCAGCGAGGCATGTCCCAGCAACTTGCCGGATTTGCCATAGACAGCCCGCGAATAGCCTCCGTCAGGCCGCGCCTGCTTGCCGCCGACATAGAGTTTTGCCGTGCGGTCCAGCGCGTCCTCCGGCCCCTTGTCGCCGGAAAACGGCTCGATCTTGGCCAAGGGCCGGGTTTTGCCGGCCGGTTTGGTATAGGCCGACAGCCCTTCCCAGCCGCCTTCGCGCCCGAAACCGCTCTCTCGCACGCCGCCGAAACCGGCCGCAGCGTCGAACATATTGGTGCCGTTCACCCAGACGACGCCCGCCGCCAGCTTCGGCGCCACGTCAAGCGTCAGGTTGACATTCTCGCTCCAAAGGGTCGCAGCGAGCCCGTAGCGGGTGTTATTGGCCAGCGCCACTGCCTCGGCAGGCGTCCGGAAGGTCGTACCGACCAGCACCGGGCCGAAAATCTCTTCCTGCATGAGCCGAGCCGTAGGCGTCAGCCCTGTGATCAGCGTCGGCGGATAGAAACAGCCCTGCGCCGGGATATCGACCTTGGCGCGATAGGTTTCGCCTTCCGTATTTCCGTCGACCATGTCTGTGATGGCCTTTAGTTGCACCGGATCGACAATCGCGCCTATGTCGATGCACTTGTCCAGCGGATCGCCCAGCCGCAGCCCGTCCATCCGCGCCCGCAGCTTGCGATAAAAGGCGTCCGCGACACCTTCCTGCACCAGCAGGCGGGACCCCGCGCAACAGACTTGCCCCTGATTGAACCAGATCGCATCCACCAGCCCTTCGACAGCAGAGTCCAGATCCGCGTCCTCGAACACGATATAGGGCGACTTGCCGCCAAGCTCAAGCGTCAGAGCCTTGCCGCTGCCCGCCGTCGCCAGCCGTATCTTGCGGCCGACCTCGGTCGAACCGGTGAAGGCAATCTTGTCGATGTCCGGATGGTTCACGATCATCTCGCCCACCGCACCGTCGCCGGTGACGATATTGACGACGCCCGCCGGAACGCCCGCCTGCGTGCAGATGTCGGCAAAGACCATGGCCGTCAGCGGTGTGTATTCGGCAGGTTTCAGCACCACGGTATTGCCCATCGCAAGCGCCGGGGCGACCTTCCACGCGAGCAT
>JBFFQS010000147.1:0-6165 GCA_041573315.1 Amylibacter sp.
ACGCGCGTCGTAAGCCTCTGGCCCCATATTTACCATGATATAGGTCTTCACGCCCAGAACGCAGGCCAGAACCAGCATGATGCGGAAGGTCCAGTTCGCTTTGCGCCCTTTTTTCCGCTGTCGCTTGCGTTCCTCTTCCTTGCGGAAATATTCGCCGCTGCGCTTGTATCCGACGCGGCCCGTCTTGCGGCTGCCGCCTTCGATCCTGCGGATACGCTCCTCGAACCCTTTCAGGTTCTCCATACTCGACTGGGACATGCTCGCTCCTGTCAACGCCTCCGTCACCGAGCGAGAAACAGGCGTCCCGGGCGGAATTTTTTCTTGGTTAACATTTACGTAACGTCAAACTCGACCATTCTCCAAGGATAATTTGGTCGACCAGTTCAAAATTTTCGGCGGTGTATGCATTTATGACATCATCGGCCTGTGTATTCAAAAGGCCGGACAATATGGCGTATCCGCCCGCCGCGATGTTGCGGTCCATGTCGGGGGCCAGATCGACCAGCGGGCCTTTCAGGATATTCGCCAGCACCAGATCAAAGGGTGCCGCCTCGTGTAAAACGGGATGGTCGAAACCGGCGCAGGTCACGACCTCGATCCGCTCCGCCAGACCGTTCAGCGCGATATTCGCCCGCGCCGTGTCCGTGGCGACCTCGTCGATGTCGCTCGCCAGAACCTTGTAGGGCCAGATTTTCGCCGCCGCCATCGCCAGAACGGCGGTGCCGCAGCCGATATCGGCCACATTACGGCCCACGAACCCCTCGTTCGCCAGCTTGTCCAGCGCAATCAGGCAGCCTTTGGTCGTGCCATGGTGGCCGGTGCCGAAGGCCATCGCCGCCTCGATCAGCAGCGGCACGCAGTTTTCAGGCACCTTGTCCGCATCATGCGAACCGTAAAGGAAAAACCGCCCGGCCTCGATCGGGGCCAGTTCGCGTTTCACTTCCGCGACCCAGTCCTTGTCGGGCACTTCCGACACCGCGAAAGGCCGCGCTCCGCAAGAGGCCGCCAACAGCGCGAGCGCCACTTCATCCGGTCTTTCCAGAAAATAACCGCCGACTTCCCAGGTCTCGGAGCCGTCCTCGACCTCGAACACACCGACGCCATAGGGTTCGGGCGTCAGCAGTTCCAACTCCGCGCTCAGACGCTCGGCGTCGGCTTTGCTGGTCAGGGTGGTCAGGGCTGTGAAGGTTGGCATGGCCTATCCGCGAATTATGATGTTTCCGCGCGGATAGGCGAGTGGTCGCGTCAGGTCAAGCGGTCAATCCGACCGGGCAGGTCACGCCGGTGCCGCCCAGGCCGCAGTAGCCGCCGGGGTTCTTGGCCAGATACTGCTGGTGGTATTCCTCGGCGAAATAGAATTCCGGCGCGTCGAGGATTTCCGTCGTGATCGTCCCATGGCCGGCCGCCGACAGTTCTTCCTGATAGGCCGCCTTGCTGGCGCGGGCCTGCTCCGCCTGCTCCGGCGTATAGGTATAGATGCCCGACCGGTACTGTGTGCCGCGGTCGTTGCCCTGCCGCATGCCCTGCGTCGGGTTGTGACCCTCCCAGAACATCCGCAGCAATTCGGCATAGGAAATAACCTTGGGGTCGTAGATCAGCCAGACCACCTCGTTATGGCCGGTGCGACCCGAGCAGACCTCGTGGTAGGTCGGGTTCGGCGTGGTGCCTGCGGCATAGCCCGCCGCTGTCAGAAATACGCCTTCCGCCTTCCAGAAAATCCGCTCCACGCCCCAGAAACAGCCCATGCCGAACATCGCCTGCTCCATTCCGGCGGGAACCTCGCGCTTCAGCGCGCGACCGTTGACGAAATGCGTCGCCGCCGTCGGCATCGGTTCGTCCCGCCCTTGCAGCACCGAGTCCGCATCCGGCATGTCCAGTTTCTTGCGTCCAAAAATCATCTTTGCTCTCCTGAATGTCTCGGGGCTAATCTAGGGACACCGCGCGCAAGGTCAAATCAACTCGACGTGGCCGCTTGTGTCCGCGCGCTGTACTCCAGCCGCGAGACATAGCGCCAGCCCCAGACCATGGCGAACAGTCCGGACACGATACTGGCCGCCATCTGGCCATAGAGCACGCCCTGCGCCGCATACCATGTTCCGAACATCAGACAAGCGGGATACATCAGCACACCGTCACGCAGCCAGTTCGACAGCGTCGAATAGACCGGCCGGCCCAGATTGTTGAACGCCGCGTTGGCGACAAAGACGAACCCGGTAAAGGAATAGCCGAAGGCCGCGATATGGGTGAAGGCCCGCAGCACGACGGCCGCGTCGCCGCTCAGACGAAAGGCGGAAACCATCAGTTCACTCGTCAGCGCCAGCAGCCCCCATGCAACCATTGTATAGGCAAAGCAGAATACCAGCGCATCGCGATAGGCCGCCTTGACCCGGTCCATGCGCCCGGCACCGTAATTCTGGCCGATGATGCCGCCGATCGCGCCCGAAAGCGCGAAAATGCCACCGAACGTCAACACGCCGAGCCTTACGACGACGGTTAGACCGGCCACCGCCGCGTCGCCGTGCTCGGCCATGACCCGTGTCATCACGGCATTGCCGAACGGCGAGGCCATCTGCGTCGCGACCGCCGGCAGGGAAAACAGGAAAAACGGCTTGGCATAGCGCAGGATCGAGCCCAGTTCAGGCCGCGCCGCCAGATCGTGCACGCGGATCACGAACCACAGTGCCAGACAGGCAGACAAGGACCGCGAGATCACCATGCCCAGCGCCGCGCCGTCCATGCCCATGTCAAAACCGATGATAAACAGCGGATCGACCACCATCGCGATCAGCCCGGCCGACAGCGTTCCCAGCATCGCGCGCGCCGCGTCGCCCTCGGCCCGCAGCACGCCGGAAGCGATCATGCCCAGCGCCATGAACGGCAGGGACGGCACCGAGATCACGAGGAACCGCGCCGCGACATCCATCGTTTCGCCTTCGGCTCCGGCCAGCGCCAGAATCTCGTAGCGGAACACGATCACCACAATCGCCACCGCCAACTGGCTGGCGAAGGACAGGATCGCGGCGTTCGTGGTCTGCTGCCGCGCCTGCTCGAAGTTGCCCTGCCCGATGGATTTGGACACCATCGCCGTCGCCGCGATCATGAAGCCGATCCCGGCCGAGATCGTGAAGAACTGTATCACGAAGGCATAGCCCATCGCCGCGACATACTGCTCCACACCCAGGTAGCTGACCCAGAACAGGGTCGCCATGTCGACCACGAACATGAAGGATATTCCCAGCGATCCGGTCAAGGTCATCACAACGATGTGGCGCATCACGGAACCGGTCAGGAAGCGCTGGCGGCGCGGTCTCATAGTGCGCTCCTTGGAATTACAAGCGGCGAGAAGATCGTCTCGTGCCCCGGTTCCGGGTGGCGAGGGATCATCAGGGCCAGCGCCAAAGAGGCCGCCGCCATGCCGGCCGCAACCACGAAGACCGACGCCGGAGACACCAGCCACAGGAACCCGAAGGCGGCCGGCAGGAAGACCGCAGCGATATGGTTGATGGTGAAGGCAACCGCCGCCGTCGGCGCGATATCCTTCGGATCGGCGATCTTCTGAAAATAGGTCTTTTGGGCAAAGGCCAGCGCGAAAAACAGGTGGTCCACGACATAGAGCGCGGCGGCCAGCGCGGCGCTCCAGCCAAAGAAATAGATACCGGCATAGGTCGAGAACACGATCATCAGGCCCGCGTATTCGAATGCCAGCGCATTGCGCTCGCCGAACTTCGTCACGATCCGGCCCATCAGGGGGGCGAAAATCATGTTGGCGACATAATTGATGAGGAACAGGGCCGTGACCTCGTGCACCTCGAAACCAAACCGCTCGACCATCATGAAGGCCGCGAAGACCAGAAAAATCTGCCGCCGCGCGCCCGCCATGAACTGCATCACGTAATACAGCCAATAGCGTTTGCGCAGGACCATGTGCCGGTGCTGGATTTCCGGCCCCTCGAACTGCGGATAGGCGGCCCAGATGAACAGCGCCACCGCCACGGTGATACCGCCGCCGGCCATGTAGAGCGTGCTGAAATCCCAGCCCAGAACCTTCCACGCGATCAGGATGCTGCCGTAAGCGATCAGCGAGGCCCCCGACCCTATCGCCACCATCCAGCCCAGCACCTGCGGCGCGCGCAGCTTGTCGAGCCATTGCAGCTCCATCGACTGCTTGACGGTTTCGTAATAGTGAAACCCGACGCTGGAAATGAACGTGGTCAGCAGAAGCCCCTGAAAACTGGGAAAAAACGCCGTCACAGCCACGCCGCCGCCCAGCAGGATCAGGCTGATCACGGCCAGCGTCTGTTCGCGGATCAGCATGATCACCACGATCACGCCCACCGCCAGAAAGCCCGGCACCTCACGCACCGATTGCAGCCAGCCGATGTCACTGCCGTCAAAGCCCGCCACGTCATGAACGAAATTGTTGAGCAGCGCCGTCCATGTCGCAAACGCCATCGGCATGACGAAAGACATCAGCGCCAGCAGCGTGACAGGCCTGCGCCAGAACGGCAGGTGCATGGACTCACCAATGGGGATGGTTTTTCGCATGCGGCATAGTTAGCGTTGCTTACTGGACTTGGCGAGGGGAAATTGCGGGCGGATTGCGAAACCGCTCAAAGCAAAAAGCCGCCCCGAAAGGGACGGCTTTGAAACTCTGCGGCGACCCGGCGGGTCCCCTCTGCCCGGAAGGGCTTAGTTCTTGGCGTAAAATTCGACCACCAGGTTCGGTTCCATCATCACGGGATAAGGAACATCCGACAGGACCGGTGTGCGGACGAATTCGGCCGTCATCTTGGAATGGTCGACGTTCAGATATTCCGGCACGTCGCGTTCCTGGCTGCCGGCGGCTTCGAGGATCAGCGCCATTTGCTTGGAGCGGTCACGAACCTCGATCACGTCGCCTTCCTTGACACGGTAGGACGGGATGTTGACCTTCTGGCCGTTCACACGGACGTGGCCGTGGTTCACGAACTGACGGGCGGCAAAGACGGTGGGAACGAACTTGGCGCGGTAGACGACCGCGTCCAGGCGGCGCTCCAGCAGGCCGATCAGGTTTTCACCGGTGTCACCGGTGACACGAACAGCCTCGGCATAGATGCGGCGGAACTGTTTCTCTGTCAGGTCGCCGTAGTAACCCTTGAGCTTTTGCTTTGCGCGCAGCTGGGTGCCGAAGTCGGACAGTTTCGACTTGCGGCGCTGGCCGTGCTGGCCGGGTCCGTATTCACGACGGTTTACCGGAGACTTGGGGCGACCCCAGATATTTTCGCCCATGCGGCGATCGAGTTTGTACTTGGCAGCGGTGCGTTTGGTCACGGCTGGATCCTTTCAATTTTGACGGCCCGCGGGACGTCCGCGAACACGATATGAAAGATGCTTTCCTTTCCCGCAGCTTACGCCTTGGGCGACAGGCATCCCCTTGCGGGGGCCACAAACACCAATAAGTCCGCTTGCGCGGATGGGCGGGTTATAGGGATTTGAGGGTGGGAGTCAATGGCTAAAGGCGGTTCTTCCGCTTTTGGAAATCGGGCCTTACATTCAAAATCGATAAGCCGTAAAATGCCGCAAATTAGAATGGTAGCCGCCGCATGATAAGTGCCACAACCCTCCCGGGTCTCCTGTTGATCCAGCCCAGACGGTTTTCCGACTCCCGTGGCTATTTTTCCGAGACATGGAACCGCAGGACGCTGACCGACCACGGCATCGACCTCGATTTCGTGCAGGACAATCATTCCCTGTCCCACGCCGCGGGAACGATACGCGGGCTGCACTATCAGTCGCCGCCGCACGCCCAGGCCAAGCTGGTGCGCTGCGGCCGCGGCAGCCTGCTGGACGTGGCGGTCGACATCCGGCGCGGGTCGCCGGCTTATGGCAATTGGTTCAGCGCTGAACTATCCGCGGAAAACGGAACGCAACTGCTGATCCCGGAGGGGTTTCTCCACGGGTTCGTCACGCTGGAACGGGATACCGAGATCGTCTACAAATGCACCGACTACTATGCGCCGGAGTGCGACGGCGCGATCCGGTTCGACGACCCTGACATCGGAATTGACTGGGGCATCGACCCGAACCTGGCGATCCTGTCCGACAAGGATGCCGCCGCGCCCCTGCTGCGCGACATTGAATCTCCTTTCAAATACGAGGCGGAATAGATGAAAATTCTGGTAACCG
>JBFFQS010000148.1:0-5975 GCA_041573315.1 Amylibacter sp.
ACCTTTCGGGATATACAGACCGCGCCAGTTCACGGCGACGACGTCATAGCCCTGTTCCTTGGCTGTCGGAATATCCTCGAAGCCGGGAACGCGCTCTTCGGTCAGAACCGCCAGAACCCGGATTTCGCCGGCCTTCAGGAAACCCACGACTTCGGACATGTCACCGGTCATCGCTTGCGTGAAACCGCCAACGGTTTGCGTGATCGCATCAGCGCCGCCATCAACACCGATGTATTTCACCTTGGCGATGTCGGTGAAACCGGCCCGCTGCAGGATCATCAAGGGTTTCAGGTGGTCAAAACCGCCAACGGCAGAGCCGCCGGCGAAGGCGACGGAACCGGGGTCGGCCTTGATGGCGTCAACCAGATCGTTCAGCGACTGGAACGGGCTGTCCTTGCCGACGACAATTACGCCCGGATCGGCACCGATAGCGCCTACGAAGCGAACCTGATCCGCCGTCATGCCGGCATAGGCGTTCTGCGCCAGACGCGTTGTCGTCGCGGACGAGGCCGCAACGATCAGGTCGGCATCGTCGTTGCGTTCGGCAACCACGTGGTTATACGCAAGACCGCCGCCTGCACCGGCCATGTTCGTGACCTGCACTGGTTTGTCCACCGCGCCGATGTCATACATGATCTTGCCGATCTGACGGCAGGTGAAATCCCAGCCGCCGCCGGGGTTTGCCGGTGCGATGCACTCGGCAGCGGACGCCACACCGGTGGCGCCGACAGTTAAAACAGCGCTCGTGATGAGCGCCTTCAAATAACGATTGTTCATTATGTCCTCCCATTTGACATGCAGGGCATTCCTGCTCATCGTGACACTCAACAGTATGAACCTGACACGAACCTGTCGCCAAACAAAACTGAGGTCCGGTATGCGATTCCTTCTGGTCGAAGACAATGCCCAACTGGCCAAGGCAGTGGCTGACCGGTTTGCGCTGGATGGCCACGCGATTGACTGCGCGACTGATCTGGAAACCGCGCGAGCCTGTATCGAAACGGCTTCTTACGACTTGATTTTATTGGACATAATGCTTCCGGATGGGGATGGCCGCGACTTTCTGAAAACCCATCGCCGCGCTGCAAAACGAACGCCCGTCATCGTGCTGACAGCACGATCAGAGATATCGGACAGGGTCGGTTTGCTGGACCTCGGAGCGGATGATTACATAACAAAACCATTTGATTTTTCCGAGTTGGAGGCCCGCTGCCGCGCCGTTTTGCGACGTCAGGGCGGCACTGCGCAGAACACGAAATCCTTCGCCGGAGTGATTCTCGATTCGATGACAGGGACGCTCGATACCGGTTCGCGCGTCGAAACGCTGCGCAACAGAGAGCTGCGTTTGCTGGAGGTCTTCTTTGCGTCGCCGGGCCAGATATTCTCGAAATCGCACCTGATGGACCGGCTGTTCTCGTTTTCGGATGACGTGTCCGAGAATGCGATCGAGGTCTATGTCGGCCGTTTGCGCAAGAAGCTGGAAGGCTCCAATGCAAGGATAGAAACGGTGCGCGGCCTCGGGTACCGGATGGCAGAGAATTCATGACAAAGGCTCTGACAAAGGGATCCATCCGCCGCAGGCTGGTTCTGCAACTGGCCGGCATTGCGGCCCTCCTGTCGCTTGCCTTCTTTCTGGCCGTCCGCGCCGTCGCCGAACAGGCAGCCAAGGACACGCAGGATAACATCCTCGCAGCCTCCGCCACGTCGATTGCCGATGCGCTCTATTCGGAACGCGGCTTTGTCAGGCTGGAACTGCCCTATTCCGCGCTTTCGATGCTGGGTACGATCAGCGAGGACCGGGTTTTCTATCGCGTGGTCGTCGACGACGATACCCTTACCGGCTATGACGACCTGCCGGCGCCGGACCCGTGGACTGACAGCCGGGAAAACAAGTTCTCGACTCTGACCTATCGGGGTGAAACCGTACGCTCCGTTGCCGTGACGCGCGCGGTCAGCACCGGCAGCCAGATCACCGATGTAATGGTCATCGTCGCCCAGACCCGATTGGGGCTGGAGGCGATATCGACCAAGATCACGGCTACGGCAACCGCTGTCGGGGCGGGCTTTTTTATCGTTGCAACCGCGCTGAGCCTTTTGGCGGCCCAGTCCGCGCTGCTGCCCCTGAACCGTCTGGCGCAGTCGGTGGCCCGGCGCGGTATGGCCGATTTGCGCCCTGTTGTCACTGAAACGCCGGCCGAACTCGTCCCGTTGGTGCAATCGCTCAACAATTTCATGTCGCGGCTTCGGGCCTCGCTGACGCGATCCGAGGATTTCATCGCCGAGGCGGCACACCGGGTGCGCACGCCGCTGGCGACGGTCCGCACGCAGGCAGAGGTCGTGCACCGCCGCCTCACGGGTCCGAATGACAAGAAGGCACTGCGAGAGATGATCCGCGCGATTGACGAGAGTTCGCGATCCGCAGGTCAGTTGCTCGACCACGCCATGGTGACCTTTCGTACCGACCATCTGGAAACCAGCGACATAGATCTGGGCGACATGATCCGCGATGTCTGCGACCGACTGTTCCCGACAGCGGACCTCAAGGATATCCAGATCACGCTGGACTGCCCTGAACAGCCATTGCCGTTTTCCGGCGATCCCATCCTGTTGCAGAACGCCCTGCGCAACATTCTGGACAATGCGATCAAGTACTCGCCCGCAGACAGCAAGATCACTGTACGGATGACGGCAAACGGGGCCTACAGGATAGATTTTTCCGATCAGGGGCGCGGTTTCGGCGACGCAAATCTGACGCAGATCGTCGCTCGGTTCGAAAGGGGCTCCAACGTCGGCGATATCGTGGGCTCCGGCCTTGGCCTGACAATCGCGGACGAAGTGGCCCGCGCTCATGGCGGCAGTCTGGAAATTTCCTCGAACTCAGGGGGGCAAGGCGCATGCGTCACCGTTATACTACCGCTATCCTGACCGCGCTCATGCTGGCTGCGGCGCCGCTGGCCGCATTCGAAACCGAGGCTTCCAAGTTCTACGATGCCTCGGCCGGAGCCGGCAAAATCAGCATCATTTCCACTGCGGATATTGACGTATTCGAGCCGATAATCCTGGCCTTCCAACAACAGCACCGCGATATCTCCGTGGATTACACGGTCGCCAGCAGCACTGAATTGATGAAAGCCATCTACGAAGAAGGCGAGCCGTTCGATCTGGTGATTTCCTCGGCCATGGATTTACAGACAAAGCTGGCAAACGACGGCTATGCGCGGACCTACCAGTCGGCGGTCACCGAAACCCTGCCGGACTGGGCCAAGTGGCGCGACCAGTTGTTTGCGTTTACGCAGGAGCCTGCCGTGCTGGTGGTGTCGAAAGAGGACTTTCGGGATATTCCCGTGCCGACAACGCGCGAAGACCTGATCGAGTTGCTGCGCGACCACCCCGAGCAATTTCAGGGCCGGATCGGCACCTATGACGTCCGCACTTCGGGCTTGGGCTACCTCTTTGCGACGCAGGATTCCCGCAATACCGGATCTTATTGGCGGCTGACCGAATTGATGGGGCGTCTTGATACAAAGCTTTATTGCTGCTCCGGCCAAATGATCACGGATATTGCCGAAGGCCGGCTCGCATTTGCCTATAATGTGCTGGGCAGCTACGCCAGTTCGCGGCTGAAGGACACGCCGGGTATCAGGATCGTGCCGTTCAACGACTTCCTGAGCGTCATGCTACGCACGGCGCTGATCCCAAAAACGGCCAAAAATCCAGAGGCCGGCGGGATCATGGTCGATTTTCTGGCGGCCCTGAATACGCGCCCCGATCTGACCGGCCAAACGGGTCTGCCGCCGATCAGCAGCGACATCGGGGATCTGAGCAACGCGATGCGCCCAATCCGTCTTGGTCCTGGCCTGCTGGTATTCCTTGACCGGCTGCAGCGCGACACTTTCCTGCGCAGTTGGGCAAGTTCGATGGAACAGGAATAGTCCGCTATTAGTCCAGAGGATGGAAACAAGCCGCCTGTACAGGACCGACGGATTCCAGTTGGGGCGCGGCTTGCCTGCATTCGTCGGTCGCATAGGCGCAGCGCGGGTTGAAGGCACAGCCTTTTGGCGGGTTCAGCGGCGACGGCAATTCACCGGTCAGCATGATACGCTGCGATTTTTTCGCCGGGTCCGCCTTGGGCGTAGCCGACAGCAGGGCGGCCGTGTACGGGTGGCGCGGCTTTGCGAACAGGTCGCTGGTCTTGCCGGCTTCGACCACCTTGCCGAGGTACATCACCATAACATCGTTGGCGATGTGCCTGACCACGGACAGATCGTGACTGATGAACATATAGGCCAGCTTCAGTTCGTCCTGCAAATCGGCCAGCAGGTTCAGAACCTGCGCCTGAATCGAAAGATCGAGCGCCGACACCGGTTCGTCCAGAACCAGAACCCGAGGGTTCAGCATCAGGGCGCGCGCAATCGCGATGCGCTGGCGCTGGCCGCCGGAAAACATGTGCGGATAGCGCTCGTAGTGTTCCGACCGCAGGCCGACGCGATCCATGGTGTCCTCTGCCTTTTTCCGGCGGGCGGTTGCATCCATGTCGGTGTTCAGGAACAGCGGCTCTTCCAGAATCCTGCCGATCTTGTGACGGGGATTGAGCGACCCGAACGGGTTCTGAAAGACGATCTGAACGGCTTTGCGGTGCTCCACGGAGCCTACGATGGCCGATTTGCCGTCGATATCCAGCGTGCCGCCGGTCGGTTCCTCGATCATCGAAACCAGACGCGCCAGCGTGGATTTTCCGCAACCGGATTCACCCACGACGGCCAGCGTCTTACCCGGCTCCAGCTCGAAGCTTGCGCCGTCCAGCGCCTTGACCAGACTGGGCTTTCTGAACGCACCGCCACCAACCTCGTAATGGCGCGACAGGTTCTTTCCAACGACGACGGAATTGCTGTTGCTCATGCCGCGCCCCCCGATGCCGAAGTCCTGGAGCCGTTCGACTGAACAGGATAGTTGCAGAGCGCATAGCCCAGCGCCGCGGGCTGCCGCTTGACGCCCTCGTGGCAATCCGGCTTGACGAACGCACAGCGCGGGGCGAACAGACACCCTGTCGGGCGGTCGAACTGGCCCGGAACGACGCCGGGAATGGAGGGTAGCTTGCGCCCGACAGCGCGCTCTGGCAGCGCCGCGAGCAAGGCGGCAGTGTAGGGATGGTGCGGCGTTTCGAACAGGTCCAGAACCGCCTGTTCCTCGACCCGCTGGCCAGCGTACTGCACCTGCACCCGCTCGGCGGTTTCAGCCACCACGCCCATGTCATGGGTAATCAGGATCAGCGCCATCTGCTTCTCGCGCTGCAGGCTGACCAGAAGTTCGAGTATCTGCGCCTGAATGGTCACATCCAGCGCCGTCGTCGGCTCGTCCGCGATCAAGAGCTTCGGATCGCCGGCCAGTGCCATGGCGATCATAACGCGCTGGTTCATCCCGCCCGATAATTGGTGCGGAAAGGCGGAAAGGCGTGTATCCGGCGCAGGAATTCCAACGAGATCCAGCAATTCGATCGAGCGTTTGCGCCGCGCGGCCCGGTCTAGACCAAGGTGCAGCTTCAGAACCTCGCCGATTTGGAAGCCGACGGTAAAACAAGGCTTCAGGCTTGAGATCGGCTCCTGAAAAATCATCGCGATATCCTTGCCGATGATCTTGCGCCGCTCGCGCCGGGACATGCGGCTCAGGTTCTTGCCGTCGAATTCCATCTTGTCGGCAGTGATCTGCGCGGTCCACGGCAACAGCCCCATCAGCGCCAGCATGGAAACCGACTTGCCGGAACCGGATTCGCCGACGATCGAGAGTATCTCGCCGCGTTCGCAGGCGATATCTACGCTGTCCACCGCGCGGAACAGGCCGCCTGCGGTTTTGAAATCGACCGAGAGGTTTTCAATGTTCAGAAGCGCCATTATGTCCTCTTCAGTTTCGGGTCCAGCGCATCGCGCAAACCGTCACCCATCAGGTTGATCGCCAGAACGGTGATCAGGATTGCCAGA
>JBFFQS010000149.1:0-5938 GCA_041573315.1 Amylibacter sp.
ACCATGCCGGTCATCGCCGCCAGCGCCAGCATCAGGCTGTCGGCGGCGTCGAACACCTGTTCCTTGTCTTCCTGCATGTCCTTGGAATAGGCCAGCGGCAGCCCCTTCATGATCGTCAGCAGCGCCACCAGAGAGCCGTTGATCCGGCCCACCTTGGCGCGGATCAGCTCCGCCGCGTCGGGGTTTTTCTTCTGCGGCATGATGCTGGAGCCGGTCGAAAACCGGTCAGACAGAGTCACGAATCGAAACTGGGCCGAGGACCAGATCACAAGTTCCTCTGCAAGACGGCTCAGATGGGTTGCACAAATCGAACTTGCGGCCAGAAACTCCAGCGCGAAGTCGCGATCCGACACCGCGTCCAGCGAATTGGCCGCCGGGCGCTCGAAACCCAGCGCCGCGGCGGTCATGTGCCGGTCGATCGGAAAGGATGTGCCCGCCAGCGCCGCGGCGCCCAGCGGGCTTTCGTTCATCCGCGCCCGCGCGTCCACCATGCGCGAGCGGTCGCGGGCGAACATCTCGACATAGGCCATCATGTGGTGGCCCCATGTCACCGGCTGCGCCACCTGCAAATGGGTGAACCCCGGCATAACCGTATCCGCGCCCGCCTCTGCCTGATCGATCAGCGCCGCCATCAGCGCCGACAGACCGGCGATCGAGGCATCGATCTGGTCGCGCACCCACAGCTTGAAATCGGTCGCGACCTGATCGTTGCGCGACCGTCCCGTGTGCAGCCGCCCCGCCGGTTCGCCGATGATTTCCTTCAGCCGCGCCTCCACGTTCATGTGGATGTCTTCCAGCGTTTTCGAGAAGGCGAAATTTCCGGTCTCGATCTCTGACAAGACCGTGAGCAGGCCTTCCCGAATGGCCTCGGCGTCGCTATCACTAATGATACCTTGTTGGGCGAGCATCGCCGCATGGGCGCGTGACCCTTCGATATCCTGACGGGCCATGCGCTTGTCGAAATCGATGGAGGCGTTGATCGCCTCCATGATTGCGTCGGGGCCAGAGGCAAACCGCCCGCCCCACATTGCGTTTGATGCTTTTTTGTCCGACATGGTATCGACCCGTAGTTTAGGAAGGCCCGCGATGACCCCTGGTAAAAGAATTCTTGCCGCCGTGCTATACGCTGCCGTGGCGCTGGGTGCAAATCCTGTCTTTGCCGGCAGCCCGGATAGTGGCCCGGATTACGGGTCGCTGACCGACATGCGCCGCGGCGACATGCGCAAGCTGGCGATCCCCGACCTGCCCGTTCCCGCCTCTCGGGTCGCCTTCGAGGACGCCGACGGCAAGGCGGTGTCGCTGGCGCAGTGGCGCGGCCAGACCGTGCTGGTGAATTTCTGGGCGACATGGTGCGCGCCGTGCCGGGCAGAGATGCCCTCGCTCAACGCCCTGCAACAGGAACTGGGCGGCGCGGATTTTCAGGTCGTGACCATCGCCACGGGCCGCAACCCGCTGCCCGCGATGCGCAAGTTCTTCGACGAGGTCGGCGTGGACGCCCTGCCCATCCTGCGTGACCCGAAACGCGCCCTGTCCCGCGACATGGGCGTGCTGGGATTGCCCGCCTCGATCATCCTGAACGCAGAAGGCGAAGAGGTCGCGCGCATGACCGGCGACGCCGACTGGCATTCCGGGGATGCGCTGATGTTCCTGCGGGCGGTGATCGGGATGGGACAGGCGGGTGGCTGAGCGGCCTGCAGCCAGTGAAACTCTTTTGCCTGCATAGCCTGCGCAGCGAAGATGCCGCAGCGGAACATGCCGGAGTCCCACTTTAATTCGTAGATTTCGCAATTCCATTTCCTATATCAAGGGAAATAAGGAAATCATGCCCATGTTCAGGTTACTGACAATATTAGCAACGCTCGCAGGGTCCATGGCATTGGCTCAGGACTCGCTGAATCCGCTCGGCCAATACAAATGGATCGCGCGTCCGCTTGTGATTTTTGCGGACTCGGAATTCGACCCGAGGTTTGTCGAGCAACTGCAAATGCTCGCCGGGGACCCCGCGGTTCTGGAAGATCGCGATGTGGTGGTGCTGACAGACACCGATCCACAAGCAAAGGGACCGCTGCGCCAGGCTTTGCGCCCGAACGATTTCACGCTGGTCTTGATCGACAAAGAGGGCAACATCGTGTTTCGCAAACCGACGCCATGGACTCCCCGGGAAATCTCTCGCGCCATCGACAAGCTGCCCCTCCGGCGGGATGAACTCAACAGGCAGTAACGCGTTGTGGCCGGATTTTCCTTTCGAACCGCCCTCAGGTGGCGCAAGGTAGTCTTTCAGAACAATCGGAGCATCCAAGTGGCCAACAAATTCCTCTCGCTCGCCGCCTTCCTGATCGTCGTTCTGGGCGGCGGTATCCTGATCGGCTTCACGACCCCGCCCGGCGCATGGTTCGCCGGTCTTGCCAAGCCCTCGTTCAATCCGCCGGGCTGGGTCTTCGGACCGGTCTGGACCCTGCTGTATATCTGCATCGCCATCGCCGGCTGGCGACAGTGGCGGGCGGACAGGGGCGGCTTGGCAATGAGGCTCTGGCTCGTGCAGATGGTGCTGAATTTCCTCTGGTCGCCGCTTTTCTTCGGGGCTCATCGCATCGACTGGGCCTTTGCGGTTATCCTCCTGCTGCTGGCGGCAATCCTGCTCTTTGTCCGGAGCACGTGGACGCGCGACAGGATTTCGGCGCTGCTGTTTCTGCCCTATGCGGCATGGGTGGCGTTTGCCTCTGTGCTGAACGGCTCGATCCTGTACCTGAACATGTAGCCGCCGGCAGGCAGGGCGACCCGCGTTAACCTTTGCCCGGCCACAGGCATGTCATACGCCCTGTGCACACGAATCATACGCTTGTCATACGCCGCTTTTTGGTCGTACGGCCCGATCCCTACCCCACCGCGCGCTGCACCCCGGCGTGGCGCGGACAGGTCACCAGATGGTCGTTGACCATCCCTGTCGCCTGCATGAAGGCGTAAACGATCACCGGACCGCAGAAATTGAATCCGGCCTTCTTCAGGTCCTTCGAAAGCTGTGTCGAAATGTCGGTCGAGGCCGGCACGTCGGCCATCGAGCGGGGCCGGTTCTGCACCGGTTTTCCATCGACGTATTTCCACAGAAAGTCCGAAAAACCCTCGCGCGCCTCGATCTCCTGCCACAGCCGCGCGCCTTTGATCGCCGCCTCGATCTTGCCGCGATGGCGGATGATACCGGCGTTTTGCAGCAGGCGCTGCACGTCGTTTTCGTCATAGTTCGCAACGACTTGCGGATCGAATCCCGCAAAGGCGTCGCGAAAGGCGTCGCGTTTCTTCAGGATCGTTATCCAGCTCAGCCCTGCCTGAAAGCCGTCCAGAACCAGCTTTTCCCACAGGGCACGCGCGTCATATTCCGGCACGCCCCACTCTTCATCGTGATAGCGGACGTAAATCTCTTCGGTGCCGCACCACGGACATCGGTCTGACATGGTTTCCTCCGGAAATTCGCCATTGGATCGAATTTTATAAAAAATGGAACAAAATAGGAACCCTTAACTTCATATTAGGGGATTCGGCACGATGTTACGTCAAACAGCCCCAGCCGGACAGGTGTTCCCGTGCCCAACAGCAAATCGATTCTTTCGCAACAAGAGCAAGCCATCCCCAAAACGCCCCCCGACTTGCCGGAGTCGCCCGACGTCACCGATCTGGTCCGCCGGGCAATCGTCAAGAATACAATTACTCTGGCTTATCAGCCCGTCGTAAACAGCGAAAATCCCTCCAAAATCGCTTTTTACGAGGGCCTGATCCGCGTGCCGGACGACACCGGTAAAATTATCCCGGCCGTGGAATTCATCGACAAGATCGAACGAAACTCGCTCGGCAGGATGGTGGATTGCTGCGCTCTGCAGGTCGGGCTGGCCGAGCTCGCAGCCCAACCGTGGCTGCGCTTGTCGATCAATGCCTCGCCGTTGAGTCTCATCGATCCTTTGTGGCAGGCCACCCTTCGCTACGGGCTGGAGGAAGACGCACTTCTGGCCGAGCGTCTGATCATCGAGGTAACCGAGACTACGGAAATTCCGGACATGGCGCAATTCGCGCAGGAAGTGAACGGGATCAGGCAGCTCGGGGTATCCTTTGCGCTTGACGATTTCGGCACCGGCCACACATCCTTCCGCATTTTGAAAGAAGTCCGTTTCGACATCATCAAGATCGACGGACAGTTCATCCGCGACATCCACACCGACCGCGACAATCAGGCTCTGATGAAGGCCATGATCGACATCGCCGCCCATTTCGAAATGATGGTGATTGCGGAAGCAGTTGAAAAGCAAGAAGAAATGTTCTTTCTGCGCGACCTGAATGTGGACTGCCTGCAAGGCTATCTGTTCGGCCGGCCCGAGGTCACGCCGATCTGGGCCGACAAGACCGAGGTCATCAACCTGCCCGGATAGGCCGGCAAGAAGCAAAAGGCAAAAAGCAGCGCGGTGCGCGTTTGACAAAGCCGCGTGAACTCGTCACATTTCCGAGCGATCGTATACCAAGGGAAGATCCATGACTGACATCGTCATCGCATCGGCGGCCCGCACCGCCGTCGGCAGCTTTCTGGGCGGTCTGGGCACGACGCCCGCGCATGTCCTGGGAGCCGCGGCCATCGAGGCCGCAATCGCCCGCGCGGGCATCGACAAGGCCGAGGTCAGCGAGACCATCCTCGGACAGGTTCTGACGGCCGCACAGGGCCAGAACCCGGCGCGGCAGGCGCATATTCTGGCCGGCCTGCCGGAGTCGGCGGCGGCCTGGGGCATCAATCAGGTCTGCGGCTCCGGCCTGCGGGCCGTGGCGCTGGCTGCGCAACACATTCTGCTTGGCGACGCCGAGATCATGGTCGCCGGCGGCCAGGAAAGCATGAGCCTGAGCGCCCATGCGGCTCATCTGCGGACCGGGCACAAAATGGGCAATGTCTCTTTCATAGACACGATGGTCAGCGACGGACTGTGGGACGCGTTCAACAAATACCATATGGGCATCACCGCCGAAAACGTCGCCGAGAAATTCGGTATCAGCCGCGAACAGCAGGACCGTTACGCCCTGGCCTCGCAGACCCGGGCGGCAGCGGCCCAGGCCGCGGGGAAATTCGCCGCCGAGATCACACCGTTCACGGTACGCACGCGCAAGGGTGAAACCGTAGTGGAAAACGACGAAGGCATCCGGCCAGACACAAGCGCGCAAGGCCTGCACCGTTTACGTCCGGCCTTCGATAGCGCAGGCACCGTGACTGCGGGCAATGCCTCGACCCTCAACGACGGCGCGGCGGTCGCGGTGCTGATGTCGGCGAAGAATGCCGAAAAGCGCGGGATTGAACCCTTGGGCCGCATCGTTTCCTACGCCACGTCCGGCGTCGATCCCGCGATCATGGGGATCGGCCCGGTCAGCGCCTCGCGCAAGGCGCTGGCCAAGGCAGGCTGGACAATCGACGATCTCGACCTGATCGAGGCCAACGAGGCCTTTGCCGCGCAGACTTGCGCGGTCGGCGCGGAAATGGGCTGGAACCCCGAGATCGTGAACGTAAACGGCGGGGCAATCGCGATTGGCCACCCGATCGGAGCATCGGGATGCCGTATTCTGACGACTCTGCTATACGAAATGAAACGGCGCGGCGCGAAACGCGGCCTTGCGACTCTGTGTATCGGAGGAGGTATGGGGGTCGCTCTGTGTGTTGAGCGGGATTGACCTGCGGTGCGAAAACCGCTGGAACCGGTAACATCTGGGCGGTGCCCTGTCGGGCAACCGCCGACGATGTTCGCTAAGTTGAAAGTTTTGTAATTTCTTCTTTTAGCTTAAGCTTTTGTTTTTTGAGCTCCGCGATTGCCAGATCATCCGTACCCGGGCGTCGCTGAAATTGTTCTACCTTTTCTGAGAGAATGGCATGTTTCTTTTTGAGTTCTTCTACGTGGGAACTCACGCTCATGTGGCACCT
>JBFFQS010000150.1:0-5885 GCA_041573315.1 Amylibacter sp.
GATTGGCCAATAGTTGCGCCATTGCTGGCGCCAGCAGAAAACCGTGCCGATACAGTCCGTTGACATGCCAACTTCCACCGGCACGCTGAACCCGGGGCAGGTTGTCGGCAAAGGCGGGGCGCAGCCCGGAGCCCGTTTCCAGGATCTCGGCTTCGGCGAAAGCGGGGTGCAGGGTGTAGAGCGCGCCCAGCAGTTCCATCATCGAGCGCAGAGTGACAGGGCCGGAGGCGCTGCTCTCGACCATCGTTGCCCCGACCATGTAGACGCCGTCGCCACGCGGCACGACATAGACCGGAAAGCGCGGATGCAGCAGCCGCACCGTGCGGGTCAGCTTCACGTCGCGGCTGCGGATATAGAGCATTTCGCCGCGCACCGGCCGCAAGCCCGGCAGGTTTGCGGCAAGCCCGGTGCAGGTGATGTCGACATTGGCGGGCGCCTGCGTTCTGAAACGAAAGGTCACGCCCAGATCGCGGCACTTCGCGGCCAAGTCCCGCAAGGCGAGGCGCGGATCGAGATGCGCTTCGTCCCTGAAAAACAGTCCGCGCCGATGGTTCAGCGCCGGTTCCAGCTCCGACACGTCCGCCGGAACATGGCCGGTGGTGCGGCTGGCGAAGCGCGTCAGTTCGCCGGTATCGCGCGGCGGCGCCACAACCAGCGTGCCCTTGCGGGTCACCGGCGTAATTTCCGCCCACCAGTCGATGGCTTGCCGACCAAGCGTCAGCACCGGTTCTTCGGCGCTTTCGCGCTCGCACCAGGGTGCCAGCATGCCGCCCGCGTAGTGCGAGCAGCCGTTCTGGTTCAGCCCGTCGGCTTTTTCAAAAACAGTCACGCCATGCCCCTGCCGCGCCAGTTCAAGGGCACAGCAGAGGCCGGCGACACCGGCCCCTGCGATTGACAGTCTCATCCCTCAGTCTCGTCCACCGGCATGTAGAGGTCGCCGCCCTGCTTGTACTTCTCGGCCATCGCTTCCATGCCCTCTTTCTGGGCCTCGGCACGGATGTCGTGGCTGATCCGCATGGAACAGAATTTCGGCCCGCACATGGAACAGAAATGCGCCACCTTATGGGCCTCTTTCGGCAGGGTTTGGTCGTGGAATTCTCGCGCCGTGTCGGGGTCGAGCGACAGGTTGAACTGGTCCTCCCAGCGAAACTCGAACCGCGCGCGGGACAGGGCGTCGTCGCGGCGCTGGGCGCCCGGCAGACCCTTGGCGAGGTCGGCCGCATGGGCCGCGATCTTGTAGGTGATCACGCCGGTCTTGACGTCGTCGCGGTCGGGCAGGCCGAGGTGCTCCTTGGGTGTTACATAGCAGAGCATCGCACATCCGAACCAGCCGATCATCGCCGCGCCGATGCCACTGGTGATGTGGTCGTAACCCGGAGCAATATCGGTCGTGAGGGGGCCGAGCGTATAGAACGGCGCCTCGTGACAGCATTCGAGCTGCTTGTCCATGTTCTCCTTGATCTTGTGCATGGCGACGTGGCCGGGGCCCTCGATCATCACCTGGCAATCCTTGGCCCAGGCGATTTTCGTCAGTTCCCCGAGGGTTTCCAGCTCGGCGAACTGCGCCTCGTCATTAGCGTCGGCGATCGAGCCGGGGCGCAGCCCGTCCCCGAGGCTGAAGGAGACGTCATAGGCGCGGCAGATATCACAGATCTCGTCGAAATGCTCATAGAGGAAGCTTTCCTTGTGGTGGTGCAGGCACCATTTCGCCATGATCGAGCCGCCGCGCGACACGATCCCGGTGACGCGGTTGACGGTCATCGGCACCATGTGCAGCCGGACGCCGGCGTGGATGGTGAAATAGTCGACGCCCTGCTCGGCCTGCTCGATCAGCGTGTCGCGGAACACCTCCCATGTCAGGTCCTCGGCGATACCGTTCACCTTTTCCAGGGCCTGATAAATCGGCACGGTGCCAATCGGCACCGGCGAATTGCGGACGATCCATTCGCGGGTGTTGTGGATGTTGCGGCCCGTGGACAGGTCCATGACCGTGTCGGCACCCCAGCGGATCGACCAGACCATCTTGTCGACTTCCTCTTCCATCGAGGAGGTCACGGCGGACGTGCCCATATTGGCGTTGATCTTCACGAGGAAGTTGCGTCCGATGATCATCGGCTCGGTTTCCGGGTGGTTGATGTTGGCGGGAATGATGGCCCGGCCGGCGGCGATCTCGTCGCGGACGAATTCCGGCGTGACGTAGTCAGGAATGTTGGCGCCAAAGTCCTGACCGTCACGCGGGCCGACGGCCTCGCGCAGCTGGTTTTCGCGGATGGCGATAAATTCCATTTCAGGAGTGACGATCCCGGCACGGGCATAGGCAAGCTGCGTCACCGCCTTGCCGTCCCTGGCCCGCAGCGGTCGTGGCTTGATCGGGAATTCCGGGGTCAGCCGGTCGCCCGAGACGAAACCGTTGTCGGCGTCTATGATCTCTCGCCCGTCGTATTCCTCGACATCGCCGCGCGCCAGAATCCAGTCGCGGCGCAGCTGCGGCAGGCCCTTGCTAATGTCGGTATTGACGTCCGAATCCGTGTAAGGACCGGAGCTGTCATAAACCGGCAGCGGCGGCTCACCCGAGGTGGGGTGTACGGAAATTTCACGCATCGGCACGCGGATGTCCGGATAGCGTTCGCCTTTGATGTAGATTTTGCGGGACGCAGGCAAATTTCCCGCAGTTATTTTCGGGGTAGGCACATTCATATCGGCTCTCCTCAAGCTTTCCACTTAAAAAGACCCACAGAGAATTTAAGGCAGGAAACGGAGAGGACCCCGTGAAGACAAATGCGCGGTTGCGAATTTGTCCGCTACTTCCTACGCCAGCATCAACTGGGTCAGGTTCAAAGGGTCGCGTCGCTGTGCTTTCGCACCGTCAGCCTCTCAGTCCCCAAAGCGGGACTCCCCTGTATGCGACCAGAGATAAAGCCCGCAGCAGACGCCTGTCAACCTCTTATTTCCGGCCATGGACCGGCAGGGCGCCAGATAATGGAACTTTCCCAGGGGTTGAATCAGGGAGTTAGGGGATCGCGCTGTGGTTCAGGCAACACCCGCGTTACGGTTCTCGAATTTTGACAAAGCAATCCTGACATTGATCGTGCAAAAGGCCGTGTGTTGCGCCGGACACCGTTTCCCTGTAACCGATCCTGAACTTTCCCGAAGGCTCTGAAGTCAGACAGGTACGGATCATTTCTTTGAAGTCACATCGATTGAAACGCGAATTTTGGCCAAGAACCGCCTTTGGTACCTTTCGCATTGCAGCAACCGGTCAGCCCGCCTAGATTCGGCGAAGTTGCCTTCAGGAATTAGAGCAACCAGTGGCGTCGCGGAATAACAAGGCTTGATGAAATTATGAGGTATCGGTCTGAAATTGACGGATTACGTGCGATAGCCGTTCTTTCCGTAATATTTCACCATGCCGGCTTTACGTTTGCCGGTGGCGGTTATGTCGGTGTAGACGTGTTCTTTGTCATATCGGGCTTCTTGATCACTTTCTTGTTGGTCAGGGATCTTGAAGCGGGCCGTTTCTCTTATTCAGACTTTTATCAACGCAGAGCACGGCGAATACTGCCTGCGCTGTTCTTCGTGATGGCATGCTGCGTTCCGGTAGCTTTCCTCGTGTTGCTGCCTTCCCAGTTCAGGGAGTTTTCGTTCAGCGTCGGCGCAACGTCGTTGTTCCTCTCGAACGCATATTTTTGGGAGGTTGCGGGATATTTCGCACCAGCCGCCGCCGAACAGCCCCTTCTGCATACATGGAGCCTCGCGGTAGAGGAGCATTTCTATTTGGTGTTGCCGGTGGTTCTTTACGCGGGTTTCCGAATGGGCAGGCTGCGCCTGGTCTTTCTGTTCGTTGTGTTGTTTTCCCTCGCAAGCTTTTCGCTTAGCGAATGGGGCTGGCGAAATGAGCCCAATATCAACTACTTCTTTTCATTTTCGCGCTTTTGGGAACTGTTCGCCGGGTCGCTCTGCGCGATTCTGGTTCTGAGAAGAAAGATTCCGAGTTCCAAATTCTTATCCGGGCTCGGACTCGTCCTCATCCTCGCGTCGGTCTTTCTGTTCAGCGATGAAACACCGTTTCCATCTTTTTACGCGTTGCTCCCGGTTGTCGGCTCATGTCTGATAATACTGTTCGAGAACGGTGACAGCCCAACCGGAAAGCTGCTCTCCAACAAGGCGATGGTCGGAATTGGCCTGATCAGTTACAGCGCCTACCTCTGGCATCAACCGCTGATAGTATTCTCGAGGTCGTTGGCAGCGGACCAGTACGCAAGTTCTGTTATGGCTGGTGCCATTCTGCTTTGCTTTGTTCTTGCGTATTTCAGTTGGAAGTACGTAGAGCTGCCGTTCCGCCGGCATGGATCTTTCGACCATGTTCCCAAGGCCAAAGTCCTGCTGGTTTCCGGAGTCGTCTCTGCACTCTTTGTCGGTTTCGGCCTTGTGGGCAAATATTCTGACATTTCACTCCTCAAGTATGCGGAGAGTGACCGGGAACTGGCGAACACAACCCGATTGGCCTCTTTGGGCTATATGAGGAAGAGAGCCGAAAGCCATGTTTCCCTTGAGTTCAAGGACAGCTCGAAGCGCAATATTCTGATTATCGGCGATAGCTTTGCCAAAGACCTCATCAACGCAATCTACGAAGTCTCACCGATCCAAGACAAAGAGATATCGCTGCACATCATTCCACATATTTGCGGTAACATTTATTCTTCGAAGGACTTTTCACATCACCGCTCAAGCAGGGACGCGATTGAATGCAAAGATGTGCCTGGATATGAGGCTCCCGGTCTTAGCGAGAAAATTCAACAGGCAGACTTGGTGATATTGGCCTCGAACTGGCAGGACTGGCAAACTGCCTATATCCCTGAAACAGTGTCGAATATCAAAAAGCTGACGGCGGCCAGAGTCGTGGTTCTGGGGACGAAGAATTTCGGGACGGTTGACTTGAAACGGGTTCTGAAAACCGATGCCGAACAAAGGCCCGGTTTGAAAAACGAAATTGATGAGAGATACCTGTCCATCAATTCCGAGAAGAAGGCTGCGCTTGATGGCAGCTTCATAGATGTTCTGGATTATTTCTGCGATTCCGGGCTGCGCTGCAAGATTGTAAGCGAAGAGGGTAAACTGTTCAGCTTCGATGGCGGGCATCTTACAAAAGCCGGCGCAAAAGCAATGGGCAGCTATCTTGCGCAGGTTTCCAGAGAAATGGAATTGGGACTTGGCGGATAGGCTTCAGCATGGTTCGGTTTTCGGTCAGCTCAGCCAGGCGGGGCGTCTGGAGCTAATGTGCACGGGTGGCGGCGGCCACGTCGATGCTTAATAAAGCGATAATTCTGTGCAGAGAAAATATTCGACGCATTCTTTAAGCACATCAAAAACACGCTGCCCTTACACTCCAATTGCCTGCTCAGAGCTTACAGCGGACACTACCGTTGGGTATCGGCTGAGCGGCCCGCCTGTCTTTGGTCCTCCAAAATCAGGTCTCCGGCCTTTTCGCCAATCATGATGGCGGGCGCGTTGGTGTTGCCGCTGGTGATCATGGGCATGATCGAGGCGTCAGCGACGCGCAGGCACGAGATGCCTTTGACGCGGAGCCGGGCATCGACGACAGCTTGATCATCCTGACCCATCCGGCAGGTCGAAGTTGGGTGATAGATTGTCTGCGACAAGCTGCGGGCGACGTTCAGGCAATCTTCATCGGTCCGGGGAGGGCTGGCCGGGACATGTTCACGCACGATGAACGGCGCCAGCGCATGCCACGAAGCTGCTTCGCCGCCCGGCCCGTTTCAACCAGGTTCGCTCTGAAAATGCTCTTCGAGGAAGTCCCCCAGAATCTTGTTAAACAGCCCCGGCTTTTCCAGGTGTATCGCATGGGCGCAATCCGGAATCACTGC
>JBFFQS010000151.1:0-5622 GCA_041573315.1 Amylibacter sp.
AAATAGTTTTGTCATGCTATGCCTTCCGCGCGATTTCATGGCAACCGCATTTTCGTCAGCTTGCACTGAAAAAACTCCCGGCAACGTCAGCCTGATCATAGAAAAAGGCGTTCAAAGGCACACCTTTACTTCTCTCGTCTTGCTTTTACTTAAAATCGCTCCGAAAACCGGAGAATTGCCAGTCTCAGGCGCTTTTCGGTTTTCGGAGCGCAATGCACCGCATGCGATCGAGATCTGGCCAGGCTCTCCATCAAGGCACATTGCATCTGAGCACTTATTGCGTGGCGGGGACCGTCAAAAGCCACCGGCGCAGTGAAAGGAACTTGCGTTCAGGCACAATTCCCCTGACCATTTCACGGGCCGCTTCGGATCTCCGCTCGCGTCCGCTCGCCATATAGCGGGCGATGTCAATCGAGCCATCGGGTCGGAGCTTTATCTCGGATTCTTCATAACGTTTCATGGGTCGGTTCCTCACTTGCTATGAACTGATTTAACCTCGCGCGAAAATGGTAGGCTTGAAGACGAGCTTTAGAAGGTCTTGTCATTTCATGAATATCTGCGCTTGTTTCGAAATTCCCTTGAGCGGCCCACCTAAACAGTTGTTGAATGGCGCATGATTTATCGCTTTGCGAATTGCTCACTCGATTCGGACAGGCATGTTCTTCTCCGTGACGACATTCCCGTCCACGTCGAACCCCAAGTGTTTGATCTGCTGCATGCGCTGGCGGAAAGCCATGACCGGCTTGTGACAAAAGATGAACTGGTTGAAATCGTTTGGCGCGGTTTGAGCGTTTCGGATTCCACCATCAGCGCCCGAATTAACGCAGCACGCAAAGCTGTCGGAGATACAGGGAAGTCTCAGTCGGTCATCAAGACGGTGCATGGGCGCGGCTTTCAGTTGGTGGCTGGAGTCGAAACAGAGAACGTCGTGGGCAGAACAGAGGCCGCCAGCCAGACGGGTCAGCAAACCATTCGTTTCGTTCAATCCTCAAACGGCGCCAGAATTGCCTATGCGCAAAGCGGAAGCGGACCGCCTCTGGTCAGAATCGGGCACTGGCTTTCTCATTTGGAGCTGGACTGGCGTAGTCCCGTATGGCTACCCTTGGTCGAGGCTCTGGGTAAAAATCATACACTCTATCGCTACGATCAACGGGGCACCGGTCTTTCTTCGCGCGGCGTTGAAGGTGCGGGGCTTGATGCATTCGTCGAAGACCTCGAGAGTGTCGCGAACGCGAACAACCTGAAGTCCTTTCCAATCTTTGCCGCTTCACAGGCGGTCCCGGTCGCCGTTCGATTTGCTGAACGGTTTCCAGAGCGCATCTCCGGCCTCGTGCTTTACGGAGGATATGTGAAAGGCCGGGCTTTGAGGTCGCTCTCGCCGGATGACGTGGATGAAAGCACGGTTCTTGCACTTATACGAGCCGGCTGGGGGAAAGAAGACAGCCCGTTCATGAGCGCACTGTCATCGCTGTACATGCCCGACGCCACACCCGGGCAATTAAGCAGTTTCGTGAAAATGCAGCTTGAGACTATTACTCCGGACAAAGCCGCAACTTTGCGGCAAATCGTGGACCGTTTTGACGTCCAAGATTCCTTGAGGTCCATCAAGGCCCCTACCCTTGTTGTTCACGCGATTGACGACGCGATAAATCCGATTGAACAAGGCAGAATTCTTGCCAGCGAAATACCGAACGCCAGATTTCTTCCGTTGGAAAGCAGAAATCACGTCCCTCTTCCTCAAGAAGAAAGTTGGGGAAGAATGATGAGCGAAGTTACGTCTTTTCTTGATCAATTGCGGTGAACCATTCCTGAAACAGGTTGCCGGCACAATTGGCCAATTGTGGTTGCAAGCGACTTTTGGATTGGAATAATGGTGCTGCTGGAGAGAATTGAACTCTCGACCTCTCCCTTACCAAGGGAGTGCTCTGCCTCTGAGCTACAGCAGCACAGGAAAGTGTGCGCGTTTTATCGAAATATCGGACAAGTGCAAGCTCTAACTGAGCGGGAACTCTTTGCCGGGGGAAGTTTTCTGTGGCCAATCCGCCCTATCGGCAGGTATGCCGGCGTTAAACCGCCTTTCGCCGCCAACTGCGACCTAGACCACGCGAAGCCTATGTTATACAGAGCCAGCATGTCGGACCGCACTGAAAAGCCAGATGCACCCCTTTCCGGGAAGGCGCTTGCCGCCGCCCGACGTGAAGAGCGCCTGCGCAAGCAATTGCGGGCCAACCTGAAACGGCGCAAGGCGCAAACCAAAGCCCGCAAACCGGGCGGCGAAAAACAAGAGTAAAGAGAGCAGTCATGGATTCCATTTTGGTAAAGGGCAACGGCCCGCTGAACGGCCAGATTCCAATCGCGGGCGCAAAAAACGCCTGCCTGACCCTGATGCCGGCCACGTTGCTGACAGACGCACCGCTGACGCTGACCAATGCCCCGCGCCTGTCGGACATCAAGACCATGAACACGCTGCTGGCCTCTCTCGGTTCCGAGGTCGCGATGCTGCAGGACGGTCAGGTTCTGGTGCTGGGCACCAAGACGATTTCGAACCATGTCGCCGACTATGACATCGTGCGCAAAATGCGGGCGTCCATTCTGGTCCTCGGCCCGATGCTGGCCCGCGAAGGTCAGGCCGTCGTTTCGCTGCCGGGCGGTTGCGCCATCGGCGCGCGCCCTGTGGACCTGCACCTGCGCGGCCTGGAAGCTTTGGGCGCAAAACTCGACCTGCGCGACGGCTATGTGCATGCGACGGCGAACGGCGGACTGAAAGGCGCGACCTTCGAGTTTCCATTCGTCTCGGTCGGTGCGACTGAAAATATCCTGATGGCCGCGACGCTCGCCAAAGGGACGACGGTTCTGAAAAACGCCGCGCGTGAACCAGAGATCGTCGATCTGGCGAAGTGTCTTCGGGCCATGGGTGCGCAGATCGAAGGCGAAGGCACGTCCACGATCACCATTCAGGGCGTAGACAGACTGCATGGCGCGACCCATTCCATCGTTCCCGACCGGATCGAACTGGGCACCTATATGCTGGCCCCGGCGATCGCCGGCGGTGACGTGGAACTGCTGGGCGGGCGGATTAACCTGCTGGGCGCGTTTTGCGAAAAACTGCACGAGGCCGGCATCGATGTGACCGAGACCAAGAACGGCCTGCGCGTCTGCAGGAAGAACGAGCGCATCAAGGCCGTGGATGTCCGCACCGAGCCCTATCCCGGCTTTCCGACTGACTTGCAGGCGCAGATGATGGCGCTGCTTTGCACGGCGGAGGGCACGTCCGTGCTCGAGGAAACCATCTTCGAAAACCGCTTCATGCACGCGCCGGAACTGATCCGGATGGGCGCGAATATCGAGGTGCACGGCGGCCACGCCACCGTGACCGGTGTCGAGAAACTCAAGGGCGCTCCTGTGATGGCGACAGACCTGCGGGCCTCGGTTTCGCTGATCCTCGCCGGACTGGCCGCGGAAGGCGAAACTGTCGTGTCGCGCGTTTATCACCTTGACCGCGGCTATGAACGGGTGGAAGAAAAACTATCGGCCTGTGGCGCAGTGATCGAGAGGATCGCAACCGTATGACACGTGACGCAACATTCGAGGAGGGCTCCGAGAAACCGCTGCGCCTGATGGCGGTGGACCGGGACGACCTGTCTGTTGTGTCAGCCCTGGTGCAGGACGCGGTCCTGCCCGTCACCGAAATGAACTGGGTGCCGTCCGATCGCCGCTTTGCCATGCTGGTCAACAGGTTCCGCTGGGAGGACCGTGACCGCGCGGTCCGGCAGCAACGCGGCTACGAACGCGTCCAGTCGATCCTCGTGTTCGAAACCGTCGCCAAGGTCGCCTATTCCGGCATCAACCCGAAAGACAAAGACCAGATCCTGTCAATCCTGTCGCTGGATTTCGAAGAGGCAGACGCGCCTTCGGGCGTTGTGACCGTCAACCTCGCTGGTGACGGCGCCCTGGCCCTGACGGTCGAATGCCTCGATGTTCTGATAAAGGACGTGACGCGCCCCTACCTCGCGCCATCCGGGGCCGAGCCGCGGCATGCCGAGGACAAAGAGTAGACCATGCCGCTGTTCCTCGCCACATCCGACCCCGATTTCGAGAGCCGGTTCCGGCAGCTTCTGAGCCTGAAGCGCGAATCCGACGCCGACGTCGACGATACGGTCGCGGCGATCCTGTCCGACGTTCAGGCGCGCGGCGACGCTGCCGTCATCGAGATGACCGAGAAATTCGACCGGCTGACGCTGACGCCGGAAACACTGGCGTTTTCACCGGCGGAGATTGACGCGGAAATCGCGAAAGTTCCGGCCGCGGAGGCCGGGGCGCTGGAACTCGCGGCGGACCGCATCCGCGACTATCACGCAAGGCAGCTTCCAAAGGATGAATGGTGGCAGGACGAATACGGCGCGGGGCTCGGTTGGCGCTGGTCGCCGGTCGAGGCGGCCGGGCTCTATGTGCCCGGCGGTCTGGCCTCCTACCCGTCCTCGGTGCTGATGAACGCCATTCCGGCTCAGGTGGCCGGCGTCGAGCGCCTGTCGATCTGCGCACCCACACCGGACGGCAAGGTAAACCCGCTGGTGCTCTATGCCGCGCGGCTGGCCGGTGTAGAAACCGTTTATCGCATCGGCGGCGCGCAGGCGATTGCGGCGCTGGCCTATGGCACCGAGACCATTCAAAAGGTCGACAAGATCACCGGCCCCGGCAATGCGTTCGTTGCGGCGGCCAAGCGCCGCGTCTATGGCACGGTCGGCATCGACATGATTGCCGGACCGTCGGAAATCCTGATCATCGCCGACAAGAACAACGATCCCGACTGGATCGCTGTCGATCTGCTCAGCCAGGCCGAGCACGACGCCTCGGCGCAGTCCATCCTGATCACCGACGACCCAGTGTTCGGCGTAGCCGTCGCCGAAGCGGTGCATCGGCAGTTGCAGGAGCTGGAACGGCGCGCGGTGGCGGAACCGAGCTGGCACGATTATGGCGCAGTGATCACGGTGCGCAATCTGGATGAGGCCGCCGAATTATCGAACCGTCTGGCGCCCGAGCATCTGGAGATCTGCGTCGCGGACGCCGAGGCCTATTCTGCCAAGATCAAACATGCCGGCGCGATCTTCCTCGGCGCCTGGACGCCGGAAGCCATCGGCGACTATATCGGCGGACCCAATCACGTGCTGCCGACGGCACGCTCGGCGCGGTTCTCTTCCGGGTTGTCGGTCCTTGATTTCATGAAACGCACGACATTGGCGAAAATGACACCGTCCGCCCTGAACGCTATCGGCCCGGCTGCCGAAATTCTGGCCAAGTCCGAAAGCCTCCAGGCACATGGCCTGTCGGTGCGGGCCCGCCTTGACCGGATGAACGAGGGCGGCGATGCCTGAAATGTCCTACCTCAGCCATATCGAACTGGACGAGACCGGCCTGCCCGCACCATCCCCGGAAGTGGAGCACGAGCGCCGCATCGCGATTTTCGACCTGTTGGAAGAGAACGTCTTCGGGCTGCCGGATCAGGACGGCAAGGACATCCCCGAAGGCCCGTACCGCCTGTATCTGGCGATCCGCGAACGCCGTCTGGTGTTCAACGTCCGCACTGAGGATGAAAAGCCCGTCGCGGAATTCCACCTGTCCCTG
>JBFFQS010000152.1:0-5489 GCA_041573315.1 Amylibacter sp.
TAAGTGTTGGATATGCCCTAAATCCAATGCGCGCGACGGTCAAGACCATCTCAGCCGCAGCGGCGGGCTTTGTGCCGGAAAGCGTCCCGACCGGGGCCGCTCGCTACTCCAGATCAACCCAGACCAGCCGGTGGCGGATACCAAGCTCCTGCCCCCGCGCCACCAGATCGCCGCCTGCTTGATCGGGTTGCGGCCAGAATACGCCGGCGGCGCGCAGGCGCAGGGCAGGGGACGGCAGCACGTAATCGACGCGCAGGTTGCCGGGTTGGCCATCCGTGTCGCGCCAGTCGGCGGTATCGCGCGCCGGATCGCCGGTGTGCGTCCGGTTAACCCCGCCCTGTTCTGCCGATGCCATGGTCCCGCCCGCGCTCCCGGGTTCGGGATCGCGAAACAGGTCACCCGCCAGCATGTCCCGCAGATCGTCCCGCGCGCCGTCACCGTCCGACGGATCGGCGTTCAATCCGGCCATCAGCACATAGGGGCCGCCTGCGAAACCTGCTTCCCGCCCGCCCGCGTCACGAAAGGCGCGTCCACGCAGATATTGCGCCCAGAACCGCAACTCGTCGCGGTTCCGCTTGCCGTTCATGTCCTCGGGCCCGTCGAACACCGGCGGGCTGGAATAGCTCGCCAGCAAGTGGACCGCCCGCCCGTCCGGCAGCGTCACGGGCAGGTCCCAATGGCCGAAGGACGACAGCCGCGTCGCGGCCTGCGCCTGCTCTGACGGGAACGGCGTGCCGTCCCTGTGCTCCGGCAGGTTCGCACTGTCCAGATCGCGCCACAGAACCGTCGAGAAATCCCGCGCTGCATCGATATCAAGCGGCAGCCGCGACAAGATCGCCATGCCGCCCTGTCCGCGAAACTCCCCGAAGCCGAAGGCATCCGCCGGCCCGCGCAACCGCCCGTCGCCGTCCAGGTCCAGCCCGCTCGGCAGACCCGCGTTCTGCGGCGGGCTGTAGCTGTGCGGATAATCGAGGCCATCGCCCCGCAACGCCGCCCGGAACGCGGTCAGCGCCCTGTTTTCCGTGTCGTGGTCAAACGCCAGCAGCAGCAGGATGTCAGGCCGCACCACGCCGATAATCCGGGCTGCGGCCATAACCTGCGGATCGTCGCCCCTCAGAATATCGCGCAGCAGCAGCCCCGGCCCGCCGCGCGACAGCCCGGCGTTAAACACCGCGATCCGCACCGGCTCCGCAAGCGACGCCGCCGGCATCAGCGCCGCCGCGACAAGGCAGGCCAGGAACCAGCGCCGTGCCAGACCGGTCAGGCGTATTTCGATATGCTGTAAAGCGCGACACCGCGCAGAAACGCAACCCCCGGAATCCAGGCCCACAGCGCCATGGTCCACACCACGGTCGGACGAAACGCCAGCGGCTCGATTTCGATCCAGTCGCCGAACTCCTGCAGAAACACCGGCATGACGAAGGGCAGGGTCACGCCGACCACGATGCTCAGCACCGCCAGCGCCTTGAGCTGGACCCGCGGTATCTTGTCCTCGGACAGGGTGGTGGTCGGAAGGTTCAGGTAGAAATTGAATGTGCCCGCCTCCAGGTGCGCGCGAAACCCGCGCGACGCGATGATATAGGCCATCGAGTACAGGATCGACAGCGACAGTGACAGACCCGCCATATGAGCGAACTGCAGGGTCAGATAGGGGTCTCCCTGCCCCAGAACCAACGCGAGCACCGGCACCGGACTGTATTCAGAGTTCCAAACGTGAAGACAACGTTTAGAAATTTCAGAAATGAAGTAATAAAGTTTACTTTCCAGAACCCGGTCGGGATAAAGATAGACCAGCAGCACGAGGATCAGCATCAGGCTGCCATAGCGCAGCCGGTTATAGGGCGGGCAGAACCGGAACTCGATCAGGTTCGGCGAGGCAAAAGCATACTCGATCCAGACGATTGCGCCGGCGATCAGCGACAGAAAGCCGTACAGGCTTATCGCGACATCGGATTCCACCGGCAGGGCCATCCCCGGATAGGCAACCAAGAATGCGACCAGGACGCCACGCAGCGACGCGCCGGCAACTCGGGAAAACACAGCAGATCCTCGTTTTTTGCAGCAGTTAGCAGAGAATCCAGTTTATACGGAAAAGGGCCGAAATTACGGCAAGGCCCGAAAAACCGAAAAGCCGCGGTAAATCCGCGGCTTTTGCAGGTTCCGAAGGGTCCGACCGGATCAAACCCAGGGGTGGGTTTCCTCGTACTTCTTTTCGAAGGACGCGATCGCCGCCTCTTTTTGCAGGGTCAGTCCGATATCGTCCAGACCGTTCATCAGGCAATGCTTTTTGAAGGGATCGACGTCGAAGTGGAACTCGGTGCCGTCGGTGGCGGAGATGGTCTGGTTTTCCAGATCGACGGTGATCCGCGCGTTCGCGCCTTTTTCGGCGTCGGTCATCAGCACGTCGACTTGGTCTTTCGGCAGCACGATCGGCAGGATGCCGTTCTTGAACGCGTTGTTGTAGAAGATGTCGGCGAAACTGGTCGAAACCACGACCTTGATGCCGAAATCACGCAGCGCCCACGGCGCATGCTCGCGCGAGGAACCGCAGCCGAAATTGTCGCCCGCGATGATGATCTCAGCGTTGCGGTAGGCCGGTTTGTTCAGCACGAAATCGGGGATTTCGTTGCCCTGATCGTCATAGCGCATCTCGTCGAACAGGTTGACGCCCAGACCCGTGCGCTTGATCGTTTTCAGAAACTGTTTCGGTATGATCATATCTGTATCGATGTTGATCAGCGGCATCGGGGCCGCGACACCGGACACGTTTTCAAATTTTTCCATTTTTCGGATCTCCTGTACCGCGTTTCAGATAGCCCAAGACCCGAGCGGGTTCAAGCACCGAAGCGCGGTTTACTCCGGCACTGCGAAGGTCAGCGCGGCCCAGTCGGTATGCCAGACCGCGCCGTTGCCTTGCGACCCGTCCAGAGGCCGGATCGCCACAGCGTCGGCCAGATAGGTATAACCGGGTTTCACGGGAACCAGGGCGCGGCCTTCGGCGTCTGTCCGGTAGGTCGCGGTTTCCACCGTTTCGTCGGGCGCCCGCTCGAACAATTCGATCTGAACGTCGGCCCGCGGTTCGCCGCCATAGAAGACCTGCAAAGGCATTCCGCCGCTGACATCGTCGGTATAGGGGTTGGCGCCGGCCACGATCTCGGTCAGCAACCCGACCTGCCGGTCGGCCCCGCGCCCATCGCCCACCGCGACCAGAGCCTTGGAGAAGCGCCGGTAATTCTCGTCGAAATTCGTCTCGGGCAACCCCCGCGCGCGATGTGCTTCTATGGTGCCCTTCAGGTCCTTGTGCGCGACGAAGGTCGCGAATTTCTCCCAACTGTCATAGTTCAGCCGGCTGTCCGTCGACTCGAACACCACGATCGCCAGACCGGCGGGCAGCGAAACGCCCTGCAACGCCGGACGGTTCCCCAGCCTGCTCTCGACCGGTATCACGCCGCCGCCTGCAATCACCTCGAACCGGGCGATCGTGTTCGGCAGATACGGGATGCTCGGCCCGGCGAAAAATTGACCGTTGCGAAGTTCCGCATTCAGGCTATCTGTTTCCGCTATTGCATAGGATTCCGGTTCGACCCAGAATTCATGCGCTGCGGCAGGCAGGCATCCGGCGAGAATAACAACGGCGGCAGACAGGAAACGGACAGGGATCATGGCAGTCTTTCGGAAATTGTTTCAGGCTATCAGGTTGGGCCGTGCGGCGCTAAAGTCAACCTTTGTCGTTACCATGCTGCTCTGCGCCCTGCCCGTCGCGGCACACGAGATTCGCCCGGCCGTGGCCGATGTGACGGTCGGGGCGGCGGAAACACGGATCGAGATTGTCCTGACCTTGGAGCCGCTGGTCGCCGGTCTCGATCTGACGGGCCTTGCCGACACCAACGACTCACCCCTGGCCGAGCGCTATGATCGCCTGCGGCTCCTGCCGCCCGCGAAACTGGCGGAGGAGTTCCGCGCCGACTGGCCGGAAATCGCGGAAAGGATCACCCTGAGCGCCGGAGGCGCGAAGCTGACCGCCGACATCCTGTCCATCGAAGTTCCGCCGGTCGGCGATGTCGCCCTGCCCCGCGACGCGACGCTCGTTCTGACCGCGCCGCTGCCGCCCGATGGCAGCCCCGTCGTCTTCGGCTGGGACGCCGCCTATGGCCCGCTGATCGTGCGGCAGGCGGGCGTCGGCGACGACGGCTATGCCGCGCTCTTGCCCGACGGCGGGCTCAGCGCCCCGATGCCGCGCACCGGCACGGCGACGGTTGGCGCTCTGGCGACCTTCGCCAATTATCTTGTTATCGGGTTCGAACATATCGTGCCCAAGGGTCTGGACCACATCCTCTTCGTGCTCGGCCTGTTCTTCTTTTCGCTGCACATGCGCCCGCTCTTGATGCAGGTCACCGCCTTCACGCTGGCCCATACTGTGACGCTGGCGCTGGCGACGCTGGGCGTCGTGTCGGTGTCCGCCGCGATCGTCGAGCCGCTGATCGCGGCCTCCATCGTCTATGTCGCGGTCGAGAATATTTTCGGCGGCAGGATAGGCTGGCGGCGCACGGCGGTGGTGTTCGGCTTCGGCCTGCTGCACGGGCTGGGCTTCGCCTCGGTCCTCGGCGACATCGGGCTGGAGCCGTCGCGCTTCCTCGGCAGCCTGATCTCTTTCAACATCGGGGTCGAACTGGGCCAGCTTACGGTCATTGCAGCCGCATTCCTGACGGTCGGTTACTGGTTCGGACAAAAGCGCTGGTACCGCAACGCCATTGCGGTGCCCGCCTCGGCGCTGATCGCCTCGGTCGGGGCCTATTGGTCCATCGAGAGGGTGTTCTTCTGAGGCAAACAAAACCGCCGGCAGGTCATCCCGCCGGCGGCTGAAAAGTTCACAGTCGCATCAAGCTTCAGCTGAATTCGCGGATATCCGTCAGATGTCCGGTCACCGCTGCAGCCGCCGCCATCGCGGGCGACAGCAGATGCGTGCGCCCGCCCCGGCCCTGACGGCCTTCGAAGTTGCGGTTAGAGGTCGCCGCGCAGCGCTCGCCCGGCGACAACTGGTCGGGGTTCATCGCCAGACACATGGAACAACCCGCCATGCGCCATTCGAAACCGGCTTCCTTGAAGATATCCGCCAGACCCTCTTCCTCGGCCTGAGCACGCACAAGGCCCGATCCGGGCACGACCATGGCGCGCAGACCTTCCTTGATCTTGCGGCCCTTGAGCACGGCGGCGGCGGCGCGCAGATCCTCGATCCGTCCGTTGGTGCAGGACCCGATGAACACGGTGTCGATCTCGATCTCGGACAGTTTCGTGCCGGGCGTCAGGCCCATGTAAGCCAGCGAACGGCGCACCGCATCGGCCTTGCCTTCGGGAAAATCCTCGGGGCTCGGGACGGTCTCGGTGATCGGCAGCACGTCCTCGGGCGACGTGCCCCATGTCACGACCGGCGCGATATCCTCGCCCTTGATGGTGACCACCTTGTCGAAATGCGCGCCCTCGTCGGTGAA
>JBFFQS010000153.1:0-5418 GCA_041573315.1 Amylibacter sp.
AGGAAATCAACGGCGGCTTCATCTATATCGATGACGAACCGCTCTGGCACATGCCCAAGGACGGCGCACTCATTTCGGCGAACGAAGCGCATCTGCACACGATGCGGGAAAAGATCGGCATGGTGTTCCAGCTGTTCAACCTGTTTCCGCACAAGACGGTTTTGGAAAACGTCACCCTCGCGCCGATGCTGACCAAGGGCACGCCCAAGGCCCAAGCCAATGTGCTGGCGATGGAATTGCTGGAAATGGTCGGAATGGCCGACAAGGCGTCGCAGAAGCCGGCGCAACTGTCCGGCGGCCAGAAGCAGCGGGTCGCGATCGCGCGGGCGCTGGCGCTGCGGCCAAAGATCATGCTGTTCGACGAGGTGACCTCGGCGCTTGACCCCGAACTGGTCGAAGAGGTTCTGAACGTGCTGCGCAAGCTGGCGGACGAAACCGACATGACAATGTTGCTGGTCACGCACGAAATGGGCTTCGCGCATGATTTCAGCGACCGCGTTCTGTTTTTCGACGGCGGACGGATCGTCGAGTCCGGTCCGCCGGACGAGATTTTCACCAACCCGCAGCAAGAGCGGACACAAACCTTTCTCAAGAAAATTGTCGCCGCCGGGCAGCGGATTTGATTTCTGCGTTGAATGCGTTTTCCCGGTAAAACCAATCTTAACAACAGGATAAAGAGGAACGAAAAAATGATGAAAGAAAAATATATCAAGACTTTGGTGGCCACCGCGCTTGGTGCCGGACTGTTGATGACGTCGATGACAGCCCCCGCGGCCGCAGCCGATCTGGAAGGGCTCAAGGAACAGGGCTTCGCGCGGATCGCCATCGCCAACGAGCCGCCCTGGACGGAAGTGACCGCCGGCGGCGAGGTATCGGGCGCCGCGCCGGACGTGGCGCTGGCCGTGCTGGCCAAGTTGGGCGTGCCGGAAATTGTCGCCTCGGTCTCGGAATACGGCGCGATGATCCCGGGTGTTCAGGCAGGGCGCTTCGACATGGTCGCAGCCGGCCTGTTCATCAAGCCTGAACGCTGCGCCGCTGTCGCCTTTTCCGAGCCGGACCTCTGCGACGCCGAAAGCTTCATGCTGAAAAAAGGCAACCCGCTGGGTCTGAAATCCTTTGCGGATATCGCCGCCAAGGGCGCCAAGGTCGGCGTCGTGGGTGGCGGCACCGAGGAAAAACTGGCGATCGAGGCCGGGGTTGACCGCGCCAACGTCATTGTCGTTCCCGATCCCCAGTCTGGCTCGAAAATGCTGCAGGACGGTCGAATTGACGTCTACGCCCTGCCGGTCCTGTCGATCAGCGACCTGCTTAAAAAGGCCAACGACCCGAACCTCGAGATGTACGCGCCTGTCGATGGCACGCCGATCTTCTGTGCCGGCGTTGCTTTCCGCAAGCAGGACACAGACCTGCGCGATGCCTATGACGCGGTTCTGGCCGAAATGAAGGCCAATGGCGAATTCGCCGCCATCGTCGAGCCCTATGGCTATTCGGCCGAAGCCGCGATGCAGACCAGCCGCGAAAAGCTCTGCGGCGGCCCGAACTGATCAGTGACATTCGGGCGGCGGCACCATCGCCGCCGCCCGGCCTTTTTCAAGGAACGTGACCCGCAATGGAACAGTGGTACGGATATATCGGCCTGATTCTCGACGGCGCCTTGGTGACCGCGAAGATCACGGTGCTGGGCTGCGCGCTTGCGCTAGTGGCCGCCTTCACCGCCGGCTTGGGCCGGATATCCCGCTTTTGGCAACTGCGCTGGCTGGCCACGGCCTATATCGAATTCTTTCGCGGCACGTCGATCTTCGTCCAGCTGTTCTGGGCTTATTTCGTGCTGCCGCTTCTGGGTGTTCCCCTGTCTCCACTGCAGGCCGGAGTGTTGGCACTCGGCCTGAATGTGGGGGCCTATGGCGCAGAGGTCGTCAGGGGAGCCATCCGGTCGGTGCCGCGCGAACAGTACGAGGGCTGCAAGGCGCTGAACCTGACGCGGATGCAGGAACTCCGCCACGTGATCCTGCCGCAGGCCTTTGTCCTGATGCTGCCGACCTTCGGCAACAACGCCATCGAACTGCTGAAAGGCACGGCGGTCGTGTCTCTGATCTCGCTGTCCGACATGACCTTTCAGGCGCAGGTGGTACGCGTTCAGACCGGATCGACGGCAGTGCCGTTCCTGACCATCCTGTTGCTGTATTTCGCCTTCTCGACGGTGATTTCCAGCAGCATCAAGAGCCTCGAGCGACGCTTGTCGCGCGGCCTCGATGTGACGAAAGGCTGACGCATGTGGGACTGGAACTTCGTCTGGCAAATAATCCCGCAACTGGGACAGGGCGTCATCATCACCATTCAGGCCACGGTCCTCGGCACCATGGTCGCGATGATCGCCGGTCTGGGGCTGGCCATCGCGCGGCGGTCGCGGAACAAGTTCATCTCTTACCCCTTCGCCTTCGCGGCGGAATTCATTCGCGGCACTCCGCTGCTGGTGCAGCTGTATTTCCTGTTCTACATCCTGCCTGATCTGGGCATCCTGCTGTCACCGATGGTGGCGGGCGTGATCGGACTGGGGCTGCATTACGCGACCTATACCGCCGAGGTCTACCGCACCGGCATCGACAATGTGTCCAAGGGCCAGTGGGAGGCCGCCAAGGCGATCAACCTGTCGCCCCTGCAAACATGGACGCAGATCATCATCCCGCAGGCAATTCCGCCGATGATCCCGGCGCTGGCCAACTATTTCATCTCGATGTTCAAGGAAACGCCCCTGCTGGCGGCGATCACGGTGCTGGAGTTGATGAACCAGGCCCGCTCGGTCGCGAATTATTACTACAAATATGTCGAACCGATGACGCTTGTCGGCCTGTTCTTTCTGGCGGTCAGCGTGCCATCGGTTATCTTCCTGCGGCGGCTCGAAAAACGATTCGCCAACAAAGATTTCTAGGCCCCGTCATGAAAACGATCGACATCGAACTCTCGAACCTCGGCCTGACGTTTGAGGATGCAGGCGCGCGCAAAAAGCTCGGCCTTATCGCATTGTCGACGGACCTGACCACGGAATACGATTTCGCCCGAATGCTGCCCTTCGACGATGTGGGGATCTATGGCACCCGCGTGGCTTTCGCCAACCCGACGACGCCCGAGAACCTGCGCGCCATGACGCCGCGCCTGACCGCGGCGGCCGACTTGCTGCTGCCCGGACTGGCTCTGGATGCTATCTGTTACAGCTGCACCGCCGCCTCTGTGGTGATCGGCGATGCCGAGGTGACAGCCGCGATCCATCTGGCACGCCCCGGCGTACCGGTGGTCACGCCCAGCGGCGCGGCCTTGATGGGTTTTGCCGCCATGGGCATTTCCCGCATCTCGGTTCTGACCCCGTATCTGGTGCGCACCAGCCGTCCGATGGCGGAGTATTTCACACGCGAAGGGCTGGAGGTCGTCCGCTTTGCCTGTTTCGGGCTGGAAGACGACCGTAAAATGGCGCGCGTGACGCGCGACAGCATCGTCGAGGCCGCGCTGGCCGTTGACGATCCGCGCAGTGAAGGCCTCTTCATCTCCTGCACCGCGCTGCCCTCCGTCTCCGCCATCCACGAAATCGAAGCCCGTACCGGCAAACCGGTGATCACCTCGAACCAAGCCAGTGCCTGGTCGCTATTGCGCCACGCCGGACTGGATTACAAACCTCAGGGTTATGGCAGGCTGTTCGAACACGCCCTGCCGGGCCAGATCAGGATCTGAGCGCATGTCGCATACACCATTCGTCACCCTCGCCCAGATCGAAAACGCGCGGCGCCGGATCGCGGGGACGATCCAGCCGACGCCGATCCGGCTGTCGGCGGGACTGTCGGACAAAACCGGCGTGCCGGTGCATCTGAAACTGGAACATACCCAGACCACGGGCAGCTTCAAGCTGCGCGGCGCGGCCAATGCGGTGCTGAACCTGACGGACGACAGGAAAGCGAATGGTGTCGTCGGCGTGTCCACCGGCAACCATGGACGGGCGCTCGCCTATGCCGCGCGTCAGAACGGCGTGCGCTGCATCATCTGCATGTCGTCTCTGGTGCCCGAAAACAAGGTCGAGGGCATCAAGGCGCAAGGCGCCGAGGTCCGCATCGTCGGCACCTCGCAGGACGATGCGCAGGTCGAGGTCGACAAGCTCGTTCGCGATCAGGGCATGACCATGATCCCGCCCTTCGACCATCCCGACGTGATTGCCGGTCAGGGCACTCTGGGGCTGGACCTGCTGGAACAGGTTCCGGACACCGAGGCGGTGCTGGTACAGGTCTCGGGCGGCGGGCTGATCTCGGGCGTCGCCGCCGCGCTGAAGGCCAAAAAACCCGATATCCGCGTCATCGGCGTCAGCATGGAACGCGGCGCGGCGATGTACGAATGCCAGAAAGCCGGCAAGCCGATACAGGTCGCGGAACTGGCCACGCTGGCGGATTCGCTGGGCGGCGGCATCGGCCTGGACAACCGTTTGACCTTCAACATGGTCCGTGATTTGGTGGATGATATCCTGCTGGTCAGCGAAACGGAAATTGCCGCGGCTGTCCGCCATGCCTATTGGCACGAACAACAGGTGATCGAGGGGTCCGGTTCGGTCGGAATAGCCGCGCTCTTGACCGGAAAATTCAAACCTCAGGGTCCTGTCGTGGCCATGCTGAGCGGCGGCAATATCGACATGCGGATGCACAACAGGATCACTAACGGAGAGGACGTCGATATCGAGACCTGGGAGCCTGAAGATGCCTGAGATCAAACTGCTGTCCGAAAGCGACCTGCGCAGCCTCGTGCAACTGGACCTTGCGGCTGTGGACTGCGTCGAGGACGCCTTCCGCGCGCTGGCCGGCGGCAAGGTCGTCATGCCGCCCATCCTATCGATGGCGATTTCTGATTTCAACGGCGAGGTTGACGTAAAAACCGCCTATGTGCCGGGCCTCGACAGTTTCGCGATCAAGATCTCGCCCGGCTTCTTCGACAATCCCAAGCTCGGCCTGCCCAGCACTTCCGGGCTGATGACCGTGTTTTCGGCCCGAACCGGCCAGTTGCAGGCGCTGCTGCTGGACAACGGCTACCTAACCGACGTGCGGACCGCCGCGGCGGGCGCGGTCGCGGCACGGCATCTGGCGCGCAAGGATGCATCGCGGGCCTGTATCATCGGCACCGGCATGCAGGCGGAACTGCAGTTGAAGGCGCTGACACTCGTGCGCCCGATCACATCAGCGGTGATCTGGGGCCGCGACCGAGACAAGTCGATTGCGCTGGCCATGAAGCTGACGAAAGTCCTGGAAATCGGCGTTGTGGCCGCCGAGGAAATGGAAGCGGCGGTTTCCACCTCGGATATCGTCGTGACAACCACCCCCGCGTCGAACCCGCTGGTGAAGGCTGACTGGCTGCGGCCGGGCCAGCACGTAACGGCCATGGGATCGGATC
>JBFFQS010000154.1:0-5391 GCA_041573315.1 Amylibacter sp.
GAAACGCCTTTCTTGCTGTTCTCGACCTTGGTGGGCGCCGATACCACCCAGCACATCTTGCTGGGCGAATCCTCGACGAAAACCGCCCAGTCGGTGCTTGCGTCGACCCTGTTGTTGGAGGTCTGCGAAAACGCCGCCCCCGACAGGCTGATGGCGGCGATCAGCGCGCCGCCTGTAATTCTGAGTATATTCCGCATGAGATCTGAGCCTCCGACCCGATTTGCCTGTAAATTCCTGCCTCGTCAGGGCGGTTTATCCACCCGTTACAGGGCGCTCTGCGCCCTTTTAATCATGATAGACTGAATTCGTGGGCATTTTCCAGCATGGATTGAACATCCCCGTCAAAAGAGGCAATGTTCAGCCAAAAGGGAAGAAAATGGACAACACTTCATTTCTGGTCGAACTCTGGCGCGGGGACGTGCTGGAATCCCTGCACGCGGGCGATGCGGTGGTTTGCGATGCTTCCGGCGATGTGATCTGGGCCTTCGGCAACCCGCAGAAGACGATCCTGCCACGGTCGTCCTGCAAGATGCTGCAGGCGCTGCCGCTGATCGAAAGCGGCGCCGCGACGGCGCACGGGCTGGACACGCGGCGGCTGGCGCTGGCCTGTGCCTCGCATCAGGGTGCGGAGATGCATGTCGGTCTGGTGACGCGCTGGCTGTCCGATATCGGGATGGGCGAGCCGGACCTGCGTTGCGGCGTGCAGCAATCCGAGGATCACGCCTATCACATAGAACTGGCCTGTTCCGGCAAACACGAGGACCAGCGGCACAACAACTGCTCCGGCAAGCACACGGGGTTCCTGACGCTGACCCATCACCTGAAGGCCGGTCCGGAATATATCGAACTGGACCATCCGGCGCAGAAAGCCGTGAAACAGGCTTTCGAGGAAATGACCGGCGAAGACTCGCCCGGGCACGCCATCGACGGCTGTTCGGCCCCGAATTTCGCAACCAGCATGAAGGGACTGGCCACCGCGATGGCGCGGATGGCGGACCCGTCGGGGCAGTCGCCCGCGCGGCGCGATGCGGCGACGCGGTTGACGGAGGCAATGGCGGCCCATCCGGACCTGGTCGCCGGAGAGGGCTGGTCCGCCACGGAACTGATGCGTGCGATGGGCGGCCCGACTGCGATCAAGAACGGCGCCGAGGGCGTCTATACCGCGATCCTGCCGCAGCGCGGTCTGGGCGTCGCGCTGAAAGTGGCGGACGGTGCCGACCGCGCCGCCGAGATCGCCATGGCGGCGCTGCTGGTGCGGCTCGGCGCGGCCGACCGTAATCATCCGCTGGTGGCGAAATGGCTGCGGCCCGGCCTGTCCAGCCGGCGTGGAATCCCGTCAGGGTTCCTGCGGCCCTCGGATGCCCTGTTCCAGGGCGGGCGGTCTATCTGACCTTTAACGAATCCCTATGACCTTCATCAGCCCGTGCTGGAATGCGCGGGAGCACCTTTGACGCGCGTCGCTGTCAAAGCCCTGATCAACTGTGGCAGGAATGGAGCAAACGAACCCGTGCCCGCCACAGTGTCGCCACAAACCGGTAAACTTAAGTTTAAGGCTATCCGACTAAAGATATATATCCGAACCATGACAGACGTTGCTAATTGAAAACAAAGGCTTTTATTGCTGTCCTGAGACTCAGACCCGAAAAATCTGTAACCTTGTCAGGAGAGTCCCAATGAAAACTTCATCCCCAACAATGCTAACCTTATCCGCGGCAGTCATCGCCGTTTTCGGTTTTGCCAGCGACGCTGCAATAGCGGGAAAAGGCGGTAACGGCGGTGGTAACGGCGGTGGTAACGGTGGCGGCAAAGGCGGCGGCCACAGTTCGTCATCAAGCTCGAAATCGTCCAATTCGAAGGTACGCATAACTTCGGATTCAGAATCGCAGGGCGCTCTGGCGTCGGACCTGAAAAAAGCGAACGGGGCGCTGCATGCCAGCAACACAGCCTGGGCCAACGCCAGCGCCAATGGTGTGCCGGGCATCGCGCGGACGATGGCCGAAGCGCAGGCCAACCTCGACAATTTTACCGGCGATATTGACCAGCTCAAGGCTGACAAGGCGGTGTTGGAGGCTGAGCTTTCAAAAGAAGACTACCAAGCGGAAATCGATGGCTTGCAGCTGACTGACTTTGAAAGCCAGCAGGCATATGACGGTGAAGTCGCCCGTCTGGAAGGGCTTCGTGATGACCCCGCCACCAGAACAGACGCGGACATCGCCGCTGAAATTGGCTCGATCCAAGCGGAGATCGACGAATATGAGGGCTATGAAGATGACAAGGCCGACGCGCTCGCCAGTCTGATCGGCGACCGGGAATTGTCGCCCGAGGCGATGGCGGAGCTGGAGCGCCGCGTCGATGAATACCTGGCGTCCGAAGCGTATCAGTCCACGATCGTGACCACGACGGAAGAGCCTCCGGTCGAGTAGGCCGTCGGTGATTGCCCGGGCCGGGGCCTGACCGTTTTCCCCTCTGAGAGCCTGCCTTGGTGCTGCCAGAAAACCGCCACATTGTGTTGATAGACAATGATTCCCGTTGGAATGAGGGACAACGAAAATCCGGCCCGGCCCTCACCCGACAACGGCGCCGGGCCGGCACTAAAAGAGGAGGCCTGCAATGAACCGGAATAAGCGTAGTCTGAAGCGTGACGTCCTGACGGTCATTACCGTCGCGGCGGTTGCGGGCCTCGTGCAGGCCGGATCGGTTTCGGCGGGAAACGGAAAGGGCAACGGAGCAGGAGCAGGTCAAGGCAAGCCCCCCGAAGAAATCCTTTTGCTAAAAAAAGGCGGCAATAAGAATAAAATCGAGCAAGGCGGCGAGGCCAGTGGTGCAGTGGCCTCGTCGCTCAGGCACCTCAACGGGCCGGTCCATGCCAGCGACATCGCGATGGAGCGCGCCAACGAGCGCAGCAATCTGGGGCAGGCCCGGAGTTATCGCGACGCGGCACTGGCAGACAGGAATACCGAGATCGAACTCGGGCACAAGCGCGACCGTCTGTCCGGGCTGGGCGTGGAACGCACAAAAGAGGTTATACAGGCCGAGATAGATGCCCTGGATCCGGTAGCGGATGCGGACAGGATCGCGCTGTTGGAGCGTGAAAAAGCGGCCGCCCGAACGGATGCCGAGGTTGGCAGCGAAATCAACTCGGTCCTTGCGGAAATCGAGGCCCTGGAATCGACGCAGATCGGTCAACAGACCGCCAGCAGCGTGGCCTATGACGATATGACCGGCAAGCGCGGACCGACCGAGGATGCGGTCATGGTCCTGCGCAGCGCGTTCGGGCTCGAATAGAACCGCCCGTTTTCCAAAGCTAAGTGGCCGGCGTCTCGTCCGGCGGAATCGTTTCTATCACCGGCTTGGACGGGGGCTGCGGCGTGTGCAGGATCGTGACGTCGCGGCGTGGATACGGGATCTCGATATTGTTTTCCTTCAGCGCGTCCCACAGCGCCAGATAGACGTTGCCGCGGATATTGGTCAGCCCGCCGGTCGGGTCCTTGATCCAGAACCGCAGCCGGAAGTCGATCGAACTGTCGCCGAAATTGATGATATGGCAGACCGGCGCCGGATTGCTGACGACGCGGGCCACCGTCAGGGGCGCCGCGGTGCAGATCTTTTTCACCTCGTGCGGGTCGCAGTCATAGGACACGCCGAAATCGATATCGAGCCGCACGAAATTGGAACTGTGGGTCCAGTTGATCACCTGATTGGTGATGAAATCTTCGTTCGGCACCAGGTATTCGCGGCCGTCGCGGGTCTCGATCGAGGCGTAGCGCGCGCCGAGCGAGGTGATCCAGCCGAAGGTGCCCTCCAGCGATATCACGTCGCCGGGCTTGATCGACTTGTCGAGCAGGATGATCACGCCCGAAACGAGGTTCGACACGATTTTCTGCAGACCGAAGCCGATGCCCAGACCGATCGCGCCCGATATCAGCGCCAGATTGCCGAGGTCGAAGCCGATCGTGCGCAGCCCCAGCAAAAAGGCAAAACTGTAGAGCGTCAGTTGCATGCCCTTGGTCAGCAGCACCTTGATCGAAGGCGACATATCCATTTCGTCGATCTGCTGGATGCGGGAGGTCAGGTACTTCGACAGCACACTGGCCATGGCCATCAGAACGGCCAGTGTCAGGATCGCGGTCAGGACCATCAGCACCGACAGATGGGTGCCGCCGATTTCAATGGCGGCGCTGTCCAGCAGGGTCGTGGCCCTGTCCCAGAGGCCGATAATTTTCAGCGTGACATAGATCCAGCCGACCCAGGTAACGACCTTTCGCAATGTCCGGTTCTTGATCATGCCCGAAATGACGGCGATGAACAGCCAGGCTATGCCCAGTGACGCGAAGATACCGACGAAATAGGCTTTCGAGTCAAATTTGATCAGCTGCAGCATTATGACATAGGTCAGCGAAGTCGAAATCGTGAAGATGATCAAAAGCAACCGGCGGTTCAGGATCGCCAGCAAGCGCAGCGACCATTTCGGCCAGCCGGAAATCTGGCCCAGCGCCTCGCGGATACGGGGCCTCAGAAACCGGTAAAGAACGTAGGACGCCGCCAGCAGGGACAGCAGGATGGCCATCTGGTAGAAGCTCGACGGGTTGGTCAACCGGACGCCGAAGTTCTGCATCGTCGCCCAGAACCCCTCGGCTTGCTCGGTTATGGTCCGCTGTACGGTTTCCAGCGATTCCTGGGCTTTCTGGGGGTCCACGAGGGGCGCGCTCTGGGTCTCGTGCTGCAAGTCACTGTCTCCTGTTTCGAATGAAACTAGTGCGATGCGCTGTTTCTAGCAAGCGCCCGTGCGTCAAAGCGCAAAACTATGGCGGCGGTGCTTGCAGAACCACCGATTCCGGTCTACATGACGCTCATGAATATTGTATTCGACATGGATGACAGATCGCGCCTGCCGTGGCGGTTCCACGCAGACAGGCTTGCGCAGCCGGCCGGTCTATGACGCCCTGCGCCGTCGAAACAACCATTCACTGACATTTCCAGCGGGAGATAAAAATGACCGCCCCCAAAACACTCGATGACAAAATCTGGGATGCCCATGTGGCCGCTCAGGATCCGGACGGCACCTGCCGGCTGTATATCGACCGCCATCTGGTGCACGAAGTCACCAGCCCGCAGGCCTTCGAAGGTCTGCGTCTGGCCGGGCGCACCGTGCATGCCCCGGACAAGACCATCGCCGTGCCCGATCACAATGTGCCGACCACCGTGGACCGTGTCGAAGGCATCAAGAACGAGGAAAGCCGCATTCAGGTAGAGGCGCTCGACAAGAACGCCGCCGACTTCCACATCCATTACTATCCCGTGTCGGACATCCGTCAGGGCATCGTGCATATCGTCGGCCCCGAACAGGGCTGGACCCTGCCCGGCATGACCGTGGTCTGCGGCGACAGCCAC
>JBFFQS010000155.1:0-5379 GCA_041573315.1 Amylibacter sp.
ATAAAGAGGACCGATTTCATGGCTAAGATCACCTATATCGAGCACAACGGCACGAAACACGAGGTTGATGTTCCGACCGGGCTGACCGTTATGGAGGGCGCGCGCGACAACAACATTCCCGGCATCGAGGCGGATTGCGGCGGCGCATGCGCCTGTTCGACCTGCCACGTCTATGTCGATCCCGACTGGGTGGAAAAGCTGCCGCCACGCGACCCGATGGAAGAGGACATGCTGGATTTCGCATGGGAACCCGATCCGGTGCGCTCGCGCCTGACCTGTCAGTTGAAAGTGACGGATGCGCTGGACGGGCTGGTCGTAGAGATGCCCGAAAAACAGATATGATGAAAGCCGTTCTTGCAAGCCTGATCCTGACGCTCTGCGGACCGGCATTCGGCCAGACCGCGGGCATCGCGAAGGCCTGGTATGACAAGGACAGCGACATCTACGGCCACCGGATCATGGGCAGCATCGCGGAGCATCTGCGGCTGAATGCGGAGCTGAGCGACGGCACGGTGGTCACGCTCGATCTGGCGGCTGGCGGCACGCCGACACATGTGTTCGAGGATATGGCCCCGCGACTGGCCGATATGGACGGCGACGGGCTGCCCGAACTGGTTGTCGTGGAAACCGACGTGAAGGCGGGCGCGGCGCTGGCGATTTACGGGCTGCGGAACGGGGGGCTGAAAAAACTGGCCGAAACACCGCATATCGGGAAGCGATTCCGTTGGCTTGCGCCGGTGGGGGTCGGGGATTTCAACGGCGACGGGCAGATGGATGTGGCCTATGTCGACCGGCCGCATCTGGCGAAGCTGCTGCGGGTCTGGTCATTTGATGGCGACAGCCTGACCGAGATTGCGCGGGCCAGCGGCCTGACCAACCACCGGATAGGTGACGAGGTGATTGCGGGGGGTGTCCGGACCTGCGGCGGGCAGGACCAGATGGTGGTTCTGAGCGGCGATTGGAAGCGCTTGTTCGTAGCGCGGTTTTCCGGCGATGAACTGGTGCTGGAGAATGCCGGCGCCAACAGCCCCGGCGCGCTGTCGGCAACCCTGAAGAATTGCTGAGAGGACGTTTGGGGACGGGTCTGCCCGAAGCTCCCGCTAACGTGTGCCGTCTTACAGCGCGCGCCAGCCGATATCGGTGCGGTAGAAGCCTTCCGGCCAGTCGATCCGGTCTATTGCCGCGTAGGCCTTGTCATGCGCCTCTTGCAGTGTGTCGCCGCGTGCCGTGACGTTCAGGACGCGGCCGCCTGTGGCCAGAATACGGCCGTGATCCGCCTTGGTTCCGGCGTGGAACACGTACAGCTTGCTGTCGGCTTCCACACGGTCCAGCCCCCTGATTTCAGTGCCTTTTTCATAAGCGCCGGGGTAGCCCTTGGCGGCCAGAACCACGGTCAGCGCGTGGTCGTCAGCCCAGTGAATTCTGTGGCCAGCCAGCCGATGCTCAGCGCAGGCCAGAAGGGCATCGAGCGCCTGCGCCCCGAGCCGCATCATCAGTACCTGGCACTCCGGATCGCCGAAGCGCACGTTGTATTCGACAAGGCGCGGCTGGCCGTCCTTGATCATCAGCCCGACATACAGGACACCTTCGTACGGGGTGCCGCGTTTCGCCATTTCGTCGATGGTCGGCTGCACGATTTCGGCCAGCGTTTTCCGCACCAGCGCCTCTGTCAGCACCGGTGCGGGCGAATAGGCGCCCATGCCGCCGGTGTTCGGGCCTTCATCGCCGTCATAGGCGCGCTTGTGGTCTTGCGCCGTGTCGATGGGCAGGACGGATGTGCCGTCCGACAGGACAAAGAAGGATGCTTCCTCGCCCTCCATGAATTCTTCGATAACGACTTCCGCGCCCGCCGCGCCGAAGCTGCCACCGAACATGTCGTCGATGGCGTCGAGCGCGGTTTGCTCGTCCATCGCCACGATCACGCCCTTGCCGGCTGCCAGCCCGTCGGCCTTGACCACGATCGGCGCGCCTTGCGCCCGGATATAGGCCTTGGCCGCGTCGGCGTCGGTGAAATGGCCGTAGGCGGAGGTCGGGGCCTTGCAGGCGTCGCAAATCTCTTTGGTAAAGGCTTTCGAGGCCTCTAGCCGGGCCGCTGCCTTGGACGGTCCGAAGGTCAGGATGCCCGCGTCGCGCAGATCGTCGGCGACGCCAGCGGCCAATGGGGCTTCGGGCCCGACGATGACGAAGTCGACGGCATTGTCGGAGCAGAACTCCAGCACATCCGTGCTGTCGTTCGGGTCTAGCGCTACGCAGTCGGCGACTGCGGCGATGCCCGCGTTGCCGGGGGCGCAGAACAGCAGGTCGCATTTCGGGTTCTGCCGCACCGCCCAGGCAAGCGCATGTTCGCGCCCGCCGCCGCCCAGAATGAGAATATTCATTTTTGTTGCGCTCCCGCCTTGGCCTGATCTGCCAAGCGTTCTAAGGTCAGCCGCAGACAGACGCAAGCGACGCAGGAATAAATGTCAGACCTGATTGACGAACCCGTTCCGGGACAAAACGCGCCGGAGTTCACCGTGTCCGAAATATCGGGCGCGGTGAAAAAAATCATCGAGGGCAATTTCTCGCATGTGCGCATCCGGGGCGAGGTCGGGCGCGTGTCGCGGCCGCAATCGGGGCATCTGTATCTGGACCTGAAGGATGACCGCGCAGTGCTGGCCGCCGTGATCTGGAAAGGCGTCGCCGGACGCCTGCGCACCCAGCCCGAAGAGGGCATGGAAGTGGTCGCCACCGGCAAGCTGACGACCTTTCCGGGGCAGTCGCGCTATCAGATGGTGATCGAGGATATCGCGCCGGCAGGGGTCGGCGCGCTGATGGCGATGCTGGAAAAGCGCAAGAAGAAGCTGGCGGGCGAGGGGCTGTTCGATGCCGAGCGCAAGCGGCCGATCCCCTATCTGCCCGAGGTGATCGGGGTTGTAACCTCGCCGTCCGGCGCCGTGATCCGCGACATTCTGCATCGCCTGCGAGAACGCTTTCCGCGAAAGGTGCTGGTCTGGCCGGTGCCGGTGCAGGGCGAGAAATGCGCGCCCGAGGTGGCGGCTGCCATCGAAGGTTTCAATGCGCTGACGCCAGGCGGGGCGATCCCGCGCCCCGATCTGATCATCGTCGCGCGCGGCGGCGGATCGATCGAGGATCTGTGGGGGTTCAACGAGGAAATCGTCGTGCGTGCCGCCGCGGCCAGCACAATTCCCCTGATTTCCGCTGTCGGGCATGAAACCGACACGACGCTGATCGACTTTGCTTCTGACATGCGCGCCCCGACGCCGACTGCGGCGGCGGAACTGGCGGTTCCCGTCCGCGCTGACCTTATGAGCTGGCTGGCGGGCATGGAGGATCGCCGGGTGCGGTCGCTGGCCACGGGGCTGGACCGGCGGCGGCAGCGGTTGCGCGATCTGGCTCGTGGCTTGCCCAATCCGGCAGAGATGGTGGACTTCCAAGTCCAGCGGCTGGATGTTCTGGCAGGCCGTTTACCGCGTGCGCTGACAGGGTTGGTGCAGAATGCGCGGGGTCGGCTGGTGCAGCAGGCCGCGGGGCTGCGTCCCTCGGCATTGCGGCAGAATATAGAGCAAAAACATATTATTCTGTCCAGAAGCTCGCGTAGTTTTGAGCAAGCGTCAAAGGCGCAGGTCGAGCGGTTGCGCAACCGGCTGGATGCGCTCGACCGCCTGCGGGAAACTCTGGGTTACCGGAGAACGCTGGAACGCGGTTATGCGGTCGTGCGCGACGGCGAGGGCGCGCTGGTCTCCACGGCGGCGGCGGCGAAAAAGGCCGCGGTCTGGGATGTGGAATTTGCCGACGGGCATGTGCAGTCGCAGAACACAGGGGTGGGAAAAGCCAAGCCTAAGCCAAAGAAGAGCGGGCCAAAGGGGCAGGGAAGCCTGTTCTAGGCCCCGAAATCCGGCGCCGGACAGTTCAGCGGCTCGGTGTCGATACCGCCCAGTTCCAGATCCAGTTCCGGCGGGTCGAATTCGCCGCGCGCGACGTAGCCGTCCGATTTATCCAGAAAATACCAGCACTGTACGCGCGGGTCTTCGCGGTAGGTGAAGCAGACGAGGTCGCCTTGCGCGAACCAGTTGCCCTCCAGACAGTCACCGCCGTTGTACTGCCACAGGGATTTGCGGTTGGGGAAATACTGCTCCGCCCCGAAGAATTCGCCATCACGGAAGAAATAGAGGGTTTTTCCGGTGGAAAGCTGTTCGAATACCTGCGGCGGAACGATAGTGTCCGCCTGTGCCGCAGCCGGCCAGAGCGCCAGAAGGACCGGCAGCAACCGCGTCATGGCGAGACCCGGAAAACAACGTCTTCGGTCGCGAAGCACAGCCGGTCGGTGCAGAGTTGAATATTCAGCCCGATTTCCGGTTCGGTCAGCGTCACCGGCAGGGCCTGTTTGCCGGTCAGCGTGTCCGGCAGGGCCGTGTCGAAGGATATGCCGCGTGTTTTAAGTGTCGCGGTCTCGATATAGACGTCCTGTTCCAGATTGAACGTCAGGATCCAGCCGGCCGAGCGCCGAAGGGCGACTTGCGCCCGTCCGCGTTGCAGGTGGCGGTGCAGGCCGCTGTCGCCTTTGATCAGTTTCTCGGCTGCGGTCACGGCGACCAGGCGGGCGACGGGCATCTCGGCCAGATGGCCGGACAAGGCGTTGAGCAGCATTCGCGCGCGGGCGTCCCAGACATCGCTGCCATCACGTTGCGACAGGTCCGTAATAAGTTCCAGCATGGAGCTTTCGCCTGAGGGGATCGCGCCGTCTTCCAGTTCCAGAACCGGTCCGAGGGGGCCGTCCTGCGTCAGGGCAAGCCTGCCTTGGTCAACGGCGAATGCCTCCAGCGCGGTCGTAGTCAGGTCTTCTGCCTTCGCGCGCCATGAGTCCGCGCCGCCTGCGTCGAAGATGGCGAGGCAGCCCTGTGCCAGCCAGACATAGTCGGACAGGTTGGCCTGTTCCAGCGCGATGCCGCCGCCGTGGATGCGGCGCAGCCCGTCGGGGGTTTCCAGCCGTTCGATCACGGATTTGGCGGCGGCTTCGGCCATGCCGCGCCAGTCCGGGCGGTCGAAAGTCGCGGCGGCCTGCGCCAGCCCCCGGATCATCAGGCCGTTCCAGCCGGTGATGATCTTTTCGTCGCGCAGCGGGCGGGGCCGGCTGTCGCGCGCCAGGCGCAGGCGCTCGAGCTCGGCGTCCAAAGCTTCTGCGTCGAAGTCCTGATGCGGCTTCAGGTGGGCGATCGGCCCGGCCTCTATGGTTGGCGGTTCGGTCAGGCCGAGCAGGGTGACGGTGGCGGGATCGGCGAGGATATCGCGGGCCTCTTCGGGCGGCCAGACATAGAAAGCGCCTTCCTCCAGCTTGCCGCTGGCATCCAGGCTGTCGGCGTCCTCTGCGGTATAGAAAGC
>JBFFQS010000156.1:0-5377 GCA_041573315.1 Amylibacter sp.
CACCTGAAACCCGCGTTCGCGCAGGTGGTGCGCCAGATGCGAGAAATCCTGATCCGACGTCGCGATTGCGAAAGTGTCGATCTGTTCTGCATGGGACAAATGCACCGCGTCGATGGACAGCAGAATGTCGGCGCCATTCTTGATCGAGCCGCTGTGCATCAGCCGAAAGCCGGGGGCCGCATCCCAACCAGTGATCTGCGCCGCGTTTCCATAGACCCGCTTGACGCTGGGGTGCGCGGTTTTGGACGCGCGCACCAAAATTTGTCCGGCGAATGCAACGGATATGTTTTCGCCGTCGATTAACAGTGCAACTCTAGGTTTCTTGGGGGCAGGATCAATAGTCGCCGTCATTCAAATCTCGATCTTCTAAATAAATGTTATTTAAAGAGTTTATGTGATGATGCGTTAAATTCAAGAGCCTAGCCACTCCTTTTTTCAATTGGCGGTTGCAGCCCCGACCGGACTCCCCAAAGCTCAAGCTTTCTATTTTCTGATCCCCGCTTACCCCTGGCACATTGCCGCCATGCCGGAACGGCGCCGCTTTCAGTCGGTATTTGCATTGATCTGGTTCCTGTTACCGGTTAAATCGGTTGCATTCTCAGGGCGGGGTGCAACTCCCCACCGGCGGTGACAGCCCGCGAGCGCCTTCAGGTCGAAGGGTCAGCAGAGACGGTGGAATTCCGTGGCCGACGGTAATAGTCCGGATGGTAGAGAATGGAGGCGTCCCTGTAAAAAGGGCGCGCGTCTGTACGCTCTGGGGTCTTGTCTTTTGTAGGAAGGAACCAAAGCGATGACAAAACCCCTTAAAATTGCCTTTATCAAGGCTGGATGGCATGCCGAAGTCGTGGATCAGGCGCTGGTCGGATTTCACGCGGAACTCGATGCGCGAAACAGCGATGCGGGGGTCGACAGTTTCGATGTTCCGGGTGCCTTCGAAATGCCGCTGCTGGCGAAACAGCTTGCCGAGACCGGTGACTATGATGCTGTCGTCGCGGCGGCCTTTGTCGTAGATGGCGGCATTTACCGGCACGAGTTCGTATCGCAGGCGGTTGTCGACGGCTTGATGCGTGCCCAGATGGACACCGGCGTTCCGGTTTTCTCGGTCAGCCTGACGCCCAAGGATTTCGACGGTTCGCAAGAGCGTGTTGCATGGTTCGCCGAGCATTTCGTGACCAAGGGCGCAGAGGCGGCGCGGGCTGTTCTGGCCGTCATCGGCACCGGCGACGACAAGGCGCAGCGCCTGTCGGCCTAGTTTTCGGCAGCCTCGATTGCCGGCAGGATGCTCTCGGTCAGCACGCGCTGGGTCACAGGCCCGGCGTGGCGCAGGATGACCGTTCCATTTTCGTCGATGACGAAGGTTTCGGGTACACCGTACAGCCCCCAGTCGAGGCCGGTGCGCCCGGCGTCCATTCCCATCTTGGTGTAAGGGCTGCCCAGTTCGTCCAGAAAACGCTGCGCGTTCTGCAGCGTGTCCTTGTAGTTGATGCCGTGGATGACAACTCCGCTTTCCGCGAGTTGCTGCAGGTTCGGGTGTTCGACACGGCATGGCCCGCACCAGCTGGCCCAGAAGTTGACGAGCTTCACGCCCGGTTCCTTGAAATCGGCCGCCGTCAGAACGGGTTCGTTGCCGAACTGCGTGACTGTGAGCAGAGGGGCCTGCTTGCCCTCTGCCTGGCTCGGCAGGTCATCCGGGTTTTCCCGATTCAGGCCCAGAATGAATACTGTCGCTATCGCCGCGAAAATAAGCGGTGGCAGGAACAGGTAGGGTGAGATTTTGAGCTTAGCCATTCTGACGATGCCGGGTTTCTTCTTGAGCAAGTTTTTTTCGCGCCCGCGCACTCTGGACCAGCGACAGCCAGATCAGACCCGCCAACAGCAAGACCGATATGCCATAGGCCGACAGGACCGCATCGGCGTATTTTCCGAGGTCGGGCATCATGATGCGGTACCTCTGACTTGCAGGGCCGACAGGCGGCGCAGTCGGATCTCGGTCCGGGTGCGCAGCAGGACAAGCGTTATGAACAACAGGACAAAGCCCGCGATACAGACCAGAAGCGGCAGGTAGAAGGCATTGTCGACGTGGGTTTCCGCGTCCATGGACAGCGATGCGCCCTGATGCAGGCCTTGATTCCAGAAATTCACAGCATAGCGGGACAGCAGGGCAAAGACCGATCCGACCATGCAAAGGATCGAAGTCAGGTCGGCGGCAGTCTCGGTGTCCTCGATCGCGGCCCACAGAGCCATGTAACCAAGATAGAATACGAACAGGATCATGAAGGATGTCAGGCGCGGGTCCCAGGCCCAGTACGTTCCCCACATCGGCTTGCCCCAGATCGCGCCGGTGAACAGCGCGATCAGCGTCATGGTGATGCCGATCGGCGCGGCCGCTTTGGCCGCCAGCGCCGAGACGTGATGGCGGCGGATGAACCAGATCAGCGAGGTCACCAGCATCATGATCCAGATGTTGATCGCCATCAGCGCGCTGGGCACGTGCAAAAAGATGATCTTGACCGTCGAGCCCTGCTTGTAGTCGTCGGGGGTGAAAAAGAAGCCCCAGATCAACCCAGTCAGCAGGCACAATCCCGACAGAACCGTCAGCGCAGGCAGAGCCCGCCCCGACAGGGACATGAATTTCGCAGGGTTGGCATATTTCCAGAGTGACATGATCTGTTTTCTATCTCTTTTTAACGGAAGGGCAACGGCGTTAAGGTCACATCCCCGTCAGAAGCGGCGTATCACCGCAGATTGACCCGCAGCGCGAGTGCTGCTGCAAAGGGCATCGCTGCAAGGGCAAACAGGCTGAGCCCGGTCATCAGCGCCCATGCGGCCAGAGGATCGTGTCCGGTCGCGGCCCTTGCGACGGTTTGCGCGCCGAATATCAGCGTCGGAATATAGAGCGGCAGCACCAGCAGTGACAGCAGCAGGCCGCCGCGCTTGACGCCCACCGTCAACGCCGCGCCGAAACTGCCGATGAAACTGAGCGCAGGCGTGCCGGTCAGCAGGCTTGCAACCAGCCAGACATAGGCCTCCGACGGCAGGTTCAGCAGATACCCGAGAGGGGCGGCTGCCAGCGTCAGCGGCAGGCCGGTCGTCACCCAGTGGGCGGCGGCCTTCGCGCCGGTGATCGCCTCGCCGGGCAGGGGGGAGGTCGCCAGTACGTCCAGCGTTCCATCCTCGAAATCCAGTTGAAAAATCCGGTCGAGCGACAGCAGGCTGGCATGCAGGGCGCCGATCCTGAGTATGCCGGGCGCGATCACGGCCAACAACGACAGTTCCGCGCCGACGCCGAACGGCACGAACATCACGACGATCAGAAAGAACGACAGCGCCAATCCGAAGCCTCCGCCGGACCGGAAGGCCAGCAGAACGTCGCGTTTGAACAGCGCCATCATGTAAAGGCCTCGTCCAGAAAGGGGTCGGTCGCGGCCTGTTCGGACGTTGCGGCGAATTCCGCGAGTTCCAGCGTCAGAACCTTGCGGATCGGCAGGTCCAGATGGGTGGAAAGGATCGCGATACCGCCAGCCGCGCAATGGTCCGAAATCACACGCGCCAGAAGAGCGGTGTTAAGGCTGTCCAGAGAGGCCGTGGGTTCATCAAGCAGCCAGATATTGCGACCGGACACCAGCAGCCGACCAAGCCCTAACCGGCGTTTTTGGCCCGCGGAAAGGGTGTGCGCCGGGCGGTCGGCCAACGCTGCCAGTTCAAGTTTGTTCAACGCCGCGCGAATGTTGCCTGTGCCGTAGACGCCGGCCCAGAAGTTCAGGTTTTCCGCAACCGTCATCTGGGCCTTCACCGCATCCAGATGGCCGGCATAGGCAATCTGGTCCGCGTCGATCTGTAGTGTTCCCTGATGCGGCGGCAGCAAACCGGCCAGTGTTTTCAGCAGCGTCGTCTTGCCGACACCGTTCGGCCCGCGCAGAACGAGACATGTGCCCGCCGCCAGATCGAAGCTTATGCCAGACAGGATCGAACGCCCGTTGCGCGCGCATCCCAGTGATGCCGTACGTATTTTCATTGGGATCAGATACCCTAATCCGTCAGGGGTGGGAAGACGGGGAAACGCTTTAGAGCGAGAAGGGTGGTCCGGTGGCGGAGAATCGGGGTCCTCTTGAGTTGGAAATCACCCTTTGCGGTCACCTTTAGGCGCGGTTTTTTGTTGAGCCGCAGTCTGGCTTGATCTGTCCGGGCGTGGAATCGCATAGGTATTTGGGTAAGAGGTCCATTTTTAGTACACAATGGCATACAATTCAGTTGATTCCGCTTGAATTGAGCCGGGGTTTACGTCACAACATCACGAGGACTTACATCAAATCATTGATTTCGGAGGCGCCATGACCGTTCAGGTTGGACAGGATACCAGTAAAACCCGCAAGACGTTAAAAGTTGGAGGCAAGTCGATAGACTATTACTCCATCGCAGCGGCAGAGGCCGCCGGTCTGGGTGATTTTTCCAAGCTGCCGGCAGCTCTTAAAGTGGTCCTCGAAAATATGTTGCGGTTCGAGGACGGGAAAACCGTCCATGTCGACGACATCAAGGCTTTTGCCGAATGGGCCAAGCAGGGCGGTAAAAACCCGCGCGAAATCGCCTATCGTCCGGCCCGCGTTCTGATGCAGGATTTCACCGGTGTTCCGGCAGTTGTGGACCTTGCCGCGATGCGCGACGGGATCGTTGCGCTGGGCGGCGACGCTGAAAAGATCAACCCCCTGAACCCGGTCGATCTGGTTATCGACCACTCTGTCATGATCGACGAATTCGGCAATCCGCGCGCCTTCCAGATGAACGTGGACCGCGAATACGAGCGGAACATGGAGCGCTACACATTCCTGAAATGGGGCCAGTCAGCATTCAATAATTTCCGCGTCGTTCCGCCGGGAACAGGTATCTGCCATCAGGTCAACCTGGAATATCTGGCGCAGACGGTCTGGACCGACAAGGACCAGAACGGCACTGAAATCGCTTATCCGGATACTCTTGTGGGCACCGACAGCCACACGACGATGGTCAACGGTCTGGCCGTGCTCGGCTGGGGTGTCGGCGGGATCGAGGCGGAAGCCGCCATGCTTGGCCAACCGATCTCCATGCTGATCCCCGAAGTCGTCGGTTTCGAACTGACCGGCGCTATGATGGAAGGCACGACCGGCACCGACCTCGTGCTGAAAGTCGTTGAATTGCTGCGCAAGAAGGGCGTGGTCGGAAAATTCGTCGAGTTCTATGGCGAAGGTCTGGATCACCTGCCTTTGGCCGATCGTGCGACCATCGCCAACATGGCGCCGGAATATGGCGCGACCTGCGGTTTCTTCCCGATCGACGACGAAACCCTGCGCTACCTGCGCACGACCGGCCGCGACGAGGATCGTATCGCGCTGGTCGAAGCCTA
>JBFFQS010000157.1:0-5375 GCA_041573315.1 Amylibacter sp.
AAACACGGTGATACGGGGCTTCAAGTCCGCCACTTCGGGCATCCGTAAATTCAGAGTCATGGTGCTGTCCGCCTGTATATATCGTTACTGCTCGGCCACTTATGCGGCACAATTTTTATATGAAATAAGTGTATATTAGCTGTTGGCCAAGGTCACTAAAAATCGTCACATTTCGGACATTTTCCTGCGATTTCGGCGGTTTTCCGATCAAATCGACCGCCGGAACCGGAAAAAATCCTACCAGTTGTCGCGAAACCATTGCGCCGCGCGGCGCAAAGGACGCCCGCCGAAGCGTTCGTTCGGCAGGTTGAAGTCCCAGCACTCGTCCTGAGGATGCGCGGCATAGAGCGACAAGCCCACCGCCGAAGAGAACGCCGGACCGGTCGCGGCCTGCGGCAAGCCCTGTATGCGCAGCGGCCGGCCGAGCCGGACCTGCTGGCCGAGGATGCGGCTGGCGAGGCCTTCCAGCCCCGGTATCTGGCTGCCGCCGCCGGTCAGAACGATGCGCTGGCTGGGCAGGAATTCGAAGCCCGCCGCGTCCAGCCGCGCCCGCGCGCCTTCGAGGATTTCCTCGACCCGGGGCCGCATGATGCCGATCAGGTCGGAGCGGCTGATCCGGCGCCGGTCGTGGTGCCAGTCGCCGGTTTCCGATTGCAGGTCGATCATCTCGCGGTCGTCCATGCCGGTGGCCATAACCCCGCCGTGCACGGTCTTCATCCGTTCGGCCTCTTCGCGCGGCACCTGCAAACCTTGCGAAATGTCAGAGGTCACCAGGTCGCCGCCGATGCGTACGGCGTCGGCGAATATCATGTGCTTCTTGAAGAACACCGACACACCGGTGGAGCCGCCACCGAAGTCGATGCAGGCCGCGCCCAGTTCCTGCTCGTCCTCGACAAGCGCCGAAATCGCGCTGGCATAGGCCGAGGAGACGACGCCGGCCAGTTCCAGATCGCAGCGCTTGATGCAGGCCAGCAGGTTGTCGAGGACATGCGCGTCCACCGTCAGCAGGTGCATGTCGACCGACAGCTTGTTGCCGATCTGGCCGCGCGGATCGCCGAGGCCGGTGCGGTGGTCGAGCGCGAAGTTGATCGGCATGGCGTGGATCGCCTCGCGTCCGGCGCCGAAGTCGGGCACGTCGCAGGCCACCAGCACGCGGCCGATATCGTGTTCCGCGACATTGCCGTTTTCCACCAGAACCTCGCCCGTCACGCCGTAGGACCGGGGTTTCGCGCCGGAAAAACAGGCGATCACGTGATCGACGCGCGTATTGGCCATTTTCTGCGCGCCCTGAATGGCGGTGCGCACGGCGCGTTCGGTTTCCTCCATCGCGTCGATCTCGCCATAGCGCACACCGCGCGACCGGGTCGTGGCGACGCCGATGACGCGGAACGCGCCGTGGCTGGCGATCACGCCCTTGCCAAGCTGGGCGCTGGACTGCACCGACTGGTCGAACTGGACGATGAAACAGGCGATCTTGGAGGTGCCTATGTCCAGAATGGCCACCAGACCGCGCTGCAAGGCGGCACGTCGTTTATGGCGCAGACTGCGCTGGGAATCGTAAAGTGTCGTCATAAATCGTGTTCCACATCCTTGGCGATTGCCTGTTGAAGACGGCGTTCTTCGAGCGCCGTTTCGGTCAGGCGGAGTATTGGTCTTCGGGTGTCGCGCATATCCATCACGCTGATGTCACGCGACAAAACATGCTGCGTCATCTGCATCGCCATGACATGCTCCACGGTGCGCACGGCATCGTTTTCGGGCAGCATGACACGCTGGTCGCGGTCCAGCACAATGTCCCAGCGTCGTTCGCCGACACGGACCATCCCGCGAATGCGATCCTCTACCGGATGAGCGGCAGCCAGAATTTCCAGCGCTTCGCCGATATGCGGCCCGACCCCCTGCCCGGCGAGCAGCGGCAGATCGGGGCGGTCGGTGCGATGGCCGAGATAACCGACGCGCACGCCTTCGGCGTCCAGCATCTGCAGCCGTTTTTCGTCGCGCCAGATCACCACCGGTATGCGCTGTTCGATCACCACTTCCAGCACGCCGCCGGCGCGCAGGAACAGCGAGGCCTGCCTGACGGCGTCGATCTCTTCAATGCGGGCTTTCACCGCGTCCAGATCGACGTGAAAGGAGCTGATCGGCAATTTGATGTCGGCCGCCTGCCGCACCTGTGCGGCCAGATCGTCGGGCACGTCCTGCAGGCGGATCAGCTGTATCTGGAACTCCGGCCTGCGCTCGACGCTTTCGCGGGCGCGCACGAGAGAGGCGGTAACCTGCGCCTGCACCTCGGGTTCGGACCACAGCATGTGTCCGCCCGCAACGACAGCCGCCATCGGAATGCCGAAGGCGATCAGGCGGCGGTACATCGGCGTCAGCCATATCCGCTGCCAGCGGTAGAACAGGCGGCTTGGCGCGGGATCGCGGCGCACGCGCTGGCGCTTGGCCCCCTTGTTCAGCGGTCGCATGATGCGTCCTCCACCATCCAGCGCACAAATTCACCCCAGCTGATCCCCGCGACGGCAGCCTGTTCGGGCGCCAGCGAGGTCGGCGTCATGCCGGGCTGGGTGTTGGTTTCCAGCAGGACCAAACCCGCCAGACCGTGTCGCTCGTCCCAGCGGTAGTCGGTGCGCGACACGCCGCGGCAGCCCAGCGCCTGATGCGCCTGAACGGCATAGTCGAGGCAGGCCTCGGTGATTTCGGGCGGAATATCGGCGGGCACGACATGGCGCGAACCGCCTTCCTTGTATTTCGCATCGTAGTCGTACCAGCCGGCGGTCAGGATATCGGTGACGCCCAGCGCCCGGTCGCCCATCACGGTGGTGGTCAGCTCGCGGCCCGGGATGAACTGTTCGACCATGACCGTATCGGGCATCGAGGCATCCAGCTGCGCCGGACCGTCGGCGGCCTCGTGCACCAGATAGACCCCGACGGAGGAGCCTTCGTTGTTCGGCTTGACGACATAGGGCGGCGACATCGGATGACCGGCGCGCACTTCTTCGCGCGAACACAGCATGCTGGCGGCAACCGGCAGCCCGGCGATGCGATAGGCGGTCTTGGCGCGTTCCTTGTCCATCGCCAGAGCCGAAGCATAGACACCGGAATGGGTATAGGGCATCCGCAGCCATTCGAGCACGCCCTGAATACAGCCGTCCTCGCCCCAGCGGCCATGCAGGGCGTTGAACACGACATCGGGATTGATGGCTTGCAGGTCGGCGGCCACGGTGGGACCCGCGTCCAGCTCGATTACCTCATACCCCTGTCCGCGCAATCCAGATGCGACTTCGCGGCCCGAAACCAGCGAGACTTCCCGCTCGGCCGATGGACCGCCTTTCAGCACTGCTACGCGGGAAATTGTCCTGCTCGACATACCCGCCTCGTTCTTGCCGCTTGACCGTTTTCCGGTCTTTTCGTCGGCTATTTTTCTGCCGCGGGTTCGCCCACGCGCATTATTTCCCACACTAGCTCTATTCCGCTGTGCTGGAAAACCTTTTTTCTGACTTTTTCGCCGAGATTTTCCAAATCTGCGGCAGTTGCGCCACCCGTGTTGATCAGAAAGTTGGAATGTTTTTCAGACATTTGCGCCCCGCCGAGCTTCGCGCCGCGCATTCCGGCGTCGTCGATCAGCTTCCATGCCTTCAGATCGTGCACATCGTCGTCCCGGCCGGTGGAACTGAAGCCCGCCGGATTGCGGAAAGTCGAACCGCAGGAGCGCTCCTTGACCGGCTGCGTCGCCTCGCGTTTGGCCAGAGCGTCGGCCATTTTCGCCTCGATGGCTTCGGGCGCGCCGGACGGCCCTTGCAGGACCGCCGAGGTGATGATCAGGCCGTCGGGCAGGTCGGTCGAGCGATAGGCGAAATGCATGTCCCCGGGTTTCAGCGTGATCAGGCGTCCGTCGCGCGTGACCGCTTCTGCCTCGACGAAGACATCCGCCGTGTATGTGCCGTAGCAGCCGGCGTTCATTTTGACCGCGCCGCCGATGGCGCCGGGGATGGTGCGCAGAAAGGCAAGGTCGATGCCCGCCTGCGCCGCCTTGCGCGCCACATGGGCGTCCAGCGCCGCAGCCCCTGCGCGGACACGGTTGCCGTCGAGGATTTCGATGCCGTTGAAGCCGCGCCCAAGCCGGATCACGACCCCCCGCAAACCGCCGTCGCGGATGATCAGGTTGGAGCAGACGCCGATCGGGAAGACAGGCATGTCGTCGGGCAGCGCCGCCAGAAAGCTGCGCAGGTCGTCGATGTCGGCGGGCTGGAACAGATACTCCGCCGGACCGCCGACGCGCAGCCACGACAGGTCGGCCATCGGCCGGTCCGGCGTCAGGGTGCCGCGCACGTCTGGCAATGTCTTCGTCATCGGTCGAATATTCCCTTGGTCTTGCGGATTACGAATCGTCCCAGAAAATACACCGGCCAGCGCAGAATGGAACAGAAGCCGATCAGGAACAGGGTTCCGACAAGCGGGCCATTCGTGACGTAAATCCATGGCAGCAGCACAACCGCGGTCGGGATCAGCAGGTACAGAGCGGCGGGTTTGTGAAAGGTCTGCGGCAGGAAGGCTATGATCGAGGCCGCGACAATCCAGAAACCGGCGAGGATCACGGGCGGTGTCATTTTGCCATCGCTTCAGGCAGGTTATAGGCCCATGCGCTGACCGTTCCGGCGCCGAGGCAGACCAGCAGGTCGCCCGGCTGGCAATGTTCGCGCACGAAGCGCAGCAAGCCGGCCTCGTCCTCGACTGCTTCGGCGCTGCGGTGGCCGTGGCTGCGCAGACCTGCGACCAGATCGTCGCGGGTGGCGCCGGGGATCGGGTCTTCGCCGGCCGAATAGACCTCGGAAATGCCGACGACGTCGGCGTCGTTGAAGCACGAGCAGAATTCCTCGAACAGGTCGTGCAGGCGGGTGAAGCGGTGCGGCTGGTGCACGGCGATAACGCGGCCCTCGGTGGCCTTGCGGGCGGCGTGCAGCACGGCGTTGATCTCCACCGGATGGTGGGCGTAGTCGTCGATGATGGTGATACCATCCACCTTGCCCACCAGCGTGAAGCGCCGCTTGACGCCCTTGAAGGTGCGCAGCGCCTCCCTGATCTCGTCCTTGCGCATGCCCAGATGGCGGGCCACGGCAATCGCCGCCAGCGCGTTGGACACGTTGTGGTCGCCCGGCATCGGCAGCACAACGCCGTCGTTATAATCTGTGTGTTCGCCGATCAGATTGACCCTGCCCGGCGCGCGGAACGTTGCCCGGGCAGAGTAGCCGAATGTCTTGCGAAAAGCCCGCCCCACCGCGCCAGCCATGCCCGCCGCATCGAATCCACTGCCCTCGCGAAAGGGTGAATGCATTTGGCCCAACAAGGCGGACTACGCCAGCTTCCCGATCCGA
>JBFFQS010000158.1:0-5355 GCA_041573315.1 Amylibacter sp.
CAATGGGACTAAGAGCGAGAAAATCCCAAAACAAATTTTCAAAAATTTCAACACTCTTTATTTCCGCCTTGATGCCAAAAGCTAATCACTCCGGACACATACAGCTTTTTCGTGCCGAAAAAAGTAAAAACAGAAGCTGAGGGGACTACTGAGGGGCATTGTCTGCCCTTAGTGGCATTTGAGCTTTAGATATTGCGTCATCTGCTGTAGATACCCCCCCTGAAAGGACTTAAGGATTCAGCTTTGACCGAAAGATCGGTGCCGGCGCGCGGAAGAACGTTCGCTACTGACAAATTCAGCTTAACCTGGTTTCCAGCAGCACCGACTAAACAAACATAACACAGCGACGGCACACTTGGCCCTGCTCTTCATTTTCTTAACGCCAAGAAACCTCCAGCCATTCCGTTTAAGCGAACGGGCATTCAATCACTTGAAAGCATCCACAGGGCAAACACAGAGACATGAAGACCAAACCCGATCAAGAGACAGGCTCGCCATGGTTCCTTCTTCAGTTGAAACCGAACGGGTACGCGCGCGCAGTGCTGAACCTCGAGCGACAAGCCGTGGCGACTTTTATGCCGCTCCACATTTCACAGGCGGCGGGCTCAAAGGCAAAAAAAACTCCTCTATTTTCCGGGTACCTGTTCGTGTCATTTCAGCCGGAAGAAACATCGTTTAAAACGATTAACTCGACCTACGGCGTTGCGCGGCTCGTTACGACCGGGGACACAAACTACAAAGGCCTTCCTCCCAGTCTCATTGAAGGCTTAAAGGCGCGCTGCGATGAAACCGATGTTCTGAAACCGGTCAGCGATCTTCAGGAAAATGAGATGGTCCGTATCACATCGGGGCCTTTCGCCGAATTTGTTGCGACCGTGGAAAAGCTTCAAAGCAAGGATCGGGTTCGGGTTATATTGGAGTTGATGGGGCGGGAAACGAAGGCGGAAGTCTCCACCTCTGATGTGCGGCGTGTCAAAACGGTCTAACCGTAAACATGGCAGAGCGATCCGTGGTGGCTGGATTGGCGATGTCCGCGGCAATCACTGAAAACCAAAATAGAAAATTTGTCTGGTAGGCCCGGAGGGACTCGAACCCCCAACCAAAGCGTTATGAGCGCTCTGCTCTAACCAGTTGAGCTACAGGCCCAGACGCTACCCGAATAATGCGCGGAATTGGGGCGGTCAAGCAACAACCTGTTTTCTTTGTCAACGGCTTCCGTTAAAGGAGTGCAAAGTTAACTTTCGGGGGCAAAATGACCGACAAGAACAGCGCATTGACCTATGCAGACGCGGGCGTGGACATCGACGCGGGCAACGCCTTGGTTGAACGTATCAAACCGGCGGCGGGCTCTACGAAGCGGCCCGGTGTGATGGACGGTCTGGGCGGGTTCGGCGCGATGTTCGACCTCAAGGCAGCCGGGTTCAGCGATCCGGTTCTGGTCTCCGCCACGGATGGTGTCGGCACCAAGCTGCGGATCGCAATCGACACGGGCAACGTCGACACTGTGGGCATCGATCTTGTCGCGATGTGCGTCAACGATCTGGTCTGTCAGGGCGCTATTCCACTGTTTTTTCTTGACTATTTCGCAACAGGCAAGCTCGACATCGACAGCGCGGCGCGCGTTATCGAGGGCATCGCCGAAGGCTGCCGCCAGGCCCACACGGCACTGGTCGGCGGTGAAACCGCCGAGATGCCGGGCATGTACGAAGGTGCCGATTTTGATCTGGCGGGCTTTGCTGTCGGCGCGATGGAGCGCGGGCAGTCCCTGCCGCGCAATGTGGCCGAGGGCGATATCCTGCTGGGCCTTCCATCCTCCGGCGTTCATTCGAACGGCTATTCTCTGGTCCGCAAGATCGTCGAGAAATCAGGACTCGGCTGGAACGACCCCTGCCCGTTCGGCGAAGGCACGCTGGCGTCGCATCTGCTCGAACCAACCAAAATCTATATCAAGCCGGCCGTGGCCGCGCTGCAAACCGGCGAGCTGAAGGCATTGGCCCATATCACCGGTGGCGGCTTGACGGAAAACCTTCCGCGGGCCCTGCCCGCCGGTCTGGGCGCGGACATCGATCTGGATGCCTGGCAGCGCCTGCCGGTATTCGACTGGCTGATCGGCCAAGCCGGACTGGAGCAGGCCGAAGCGCTGAAGACATTCAATTGCGGCATCGACATGATTGCCGTTTGCGCCGAGGCGGACGCAGGGGCGGTCGAGGCCGCGCTTTCCGGCGAGGGCATGAATGCCGTCCGCATCGGCCGGGTCACGCCGGGCAGCGGCGTCAGGTACTCCGGCGCGCTGTAATGTCCAAGCGCGTCGCAATCCTGATTTCGGGCAGCGGCTCGAACATGGTCGCTTTGGTCGATGCCATGCAGTCGGGCCGGATCGACGCGGAACCTGTGCTGGTGCTGTCGAACATTCCGGACGCGGGCGGGCTTGCAAAGGCGCAGGCGCTGGGGGTTCCGACCGCGGTTGTCGATCACAGGGATTTCAAGGGCGACCGGGAGAAATTCGACGCGGCGCTGCATGCGGCCTTGTTGGAAGCTTCCCCCGATATTGTCTGTCTGGCCGGTTTCATGCGCATCCTCACGCCCGGTTTTATCGCCAAATGGGAAGGCAGGATGCTGAATATTCACCCTTCCCTGCTGCCGAAGTACCGCGGCCTGCACACGCACCAACGCGCGATCGAGGCAGGCGACAAGGTTGCCGGCTGCTCGGTTCATCTGGTGACGGCGGAACTCGATGCGGGTCCGGTTCTGGGACAAGAACAAGTGCAAATCCGGGAAAACGACACGGCGGAAACGCTCGCCGCGCGGGTTCTGGAGCAGGAACACCGCCTCTATCCCAGAATTCTGGCCGAATTCGCGGAGCAATGAGCAGGGTTTCCACGATCCGCAACCTCGGCCCCAAGGTCGAGAAGATGTTTGCCAAGGCAGGCATCCACACCGCGGAGGAAATATTTGAACTGGGCCCGGAAGAGGCCTATCGGAGATTGCTGATAGCAGGTGTCCGGCCGCATTTCATCGGGTTCTATTGCCTCTGCCTCGGCCTGCAAAACCGGCCCTGGAACGACCTTTCACCCGACGAAAAGCTGGGCCTGCGCGTGGCCTTCGACAATCTGGTCGACAGCACCCGAACCGAGTTCGGCGACCGCGCCGCCATAGAGGCAGAGTTGAACGCGCTGGGCGTCGGGACCAACCGCGACTGAATACCTAATACCTGAACCTCGGCATCAATTTCCGCCCCGGTGCAGTCGGCGTGCAAAGGCGGAAATAAATCATAATGTCACAGTTTTTGATTTCCCATTAATTTTAATAAATTTTTCTTGCCCTTAGAGCGGCTTAGCCTCATATTCCGAAACAGAAATACAAATAAACCCGCTGCTTACGGGCCTGAGTACGGTCAGTTGGCGGCATTGCCCCTGGGTTGAAATGTAATGATGACACCAAAGAAGTTGTTCTTACGCGCTAAGAACAAGTCTTTTACAGATGACGAGCGCGGCGGCATTACGGTTGAATTCGTATTGTGGGCGCCTGTGTTCGCTGCTCTGATAGCCGGTGCGACCGACATCACCCTGGCATTCATGAACCAATCAAACTTCTGGAACGTCGCGCGCGACACGGCGCGTATTGTCTCTCGGCATGCCATGACCGTGGACGAGGCGAAAGCCTATGCCGAAGAGAACGCGGTTTTCGCAAATGCCGTGCCTACCGCGGTCGTGACGGTTGACGCAACCGAAGTCATCGTAACGATAACCGCCCCCGCGTCGACAATCGACGCCTTCGGTATTTTCGGAATTTTCAAGGACACAACGATAAAGGCCGAAGTCAGGCACAGATTGGAGCCCCGGTAGTCGGGAAGTGTAATGTTTAAGAACAGGACCCTTACAGACTTCATTAAGGACGAAAGCGCCGTCGGAACGGTGATGGCGCTGTTCTGGTTTATTATCTGCGCGGGCATCGTCGGCCTGTCGGTCGATACCTCGAACGCGTGGCGTCAGAAAGAGCGGCTGCAACTGACCGCGGACGTCGCTTCGCACGCGGGTCTCTTAGTAATTCTAGCGGGCGGCAGCACAGACGATGCTCGATTGGCGGCCCGCAACAGCGTACTTTCGAACATGCCAAACGCAGGTTTCGGGCGCGTGATTAACGAAGACATAAAAGACATCATACTTTCCGATTTCGATCGGGCGAACGTAACGGTGTCCGCTCCGACAACGTTGGAGGACATCGACGCCGTGACCGTACAACTTCACCGGGACGATGCCGTAGAAAACCCGGTCGGGACCTATCTGCTGCAATTCGTCGGCTTTACCAGCTGGGAGGTCAAGAGGTCTGGCACGACGGTGGTGGTAGATTATGAAAAATGCCCGAAAAACGAGGGCGTTTGGGCGCATGGCAAGATCTCATCAAACGACGATAACTATTTTGGGGCAGAATTTTGCGTGCACAGCCAGGATGAAGTTCAGCTTCCACAAGATACCACATGGGAGTCTGGATCCTTCATGGGGATGCCCAGTCTGAAGAAATGTATCGATGACGGAAAATGCGATGACACTGCAAACCCCGGCATCGAAGATGCGATGAACGAAATCAACCTGCAAATGCCGAGTTTCGATGAACTCATCATGGATACATACTCCGACATGCTCGAACAGACTTATGAGGATGGCGAACTTGTATTGAACGAGCGGCAGCAAGCTTTCTGGGACAGAACGCCCGAAGAAGTGAAAGAAACGCCTTGGAAACCCGATCCGACAGAATGGAGCGAACAATTGACGCCGGTTTGGGATGATTTGTTCGGAACTACAGTTCCCGGCCCCGGTGAGCCCGGCTATGTCGAACCGGCTGTCGGAACAGTGGTCCCAATGACGGCTGATCAATTCAGAGCAATGGACCGCCCACCTGCGGGGCTGACCTACGACGTCACGTGCAACCCAAACGGCAGCGGCGTTAATACTATTTTGCAAATGCTTCCGACATCCAGTGGCCTTCCGGTCCGGGACATCGCGCTCCTTACAAACTGCTCGATCTCTTTTGAAAATAATTCTGATTGGCGCGGAGTAATGGTAATCACTACCCGGGTGCAGGCTAACCCCACCCTGTCGGCTTCAGCCGATGCGAGTGTCGCCGACCCGAACGGTACCTGTGGTCTTGCTGATTGGAGCTATGTCTTCGCAAGATCCAATATGCAGGTCGCCGCCGAATTCGCTGCCAGCAACACAGTGTTTATGTCCGGAGGAAACGTTCAAATCGCGTCGGGGACCTCGGGCGAGGTTACGCACAACGGCATGACCGTTTTTGCCGAGGTGGACAAGGCCATCACCCACAAGCTGGTGTTGCCAGTCGCTGCGAAGCAACTGG
>JBFFQS010000159.1:0-5325 GCA_041573315.1 Amylibacter sp.
CTGTCACTGGCGATTCACGAGCACCGGCTTGCTCCCGGCACCAAGTTGGGCGAAGGCGATCTGGCGGACATATATGGCGTATCGCGCACGGTCATCCGCGCTGCCCTGCAATCGCTGGCCCATATCCAACTGGTCGAACTCCAGCGCAACCGCGGCGCCTTTGTCGCCCAGCCGTCCTTACGCGAAGCACGCGAAATATTCGAGGCGCGGGAACTTCTGGAGCCCAGAACCGCCCGGTCCGCCGCTCATCTGGCAACGGAAGCGGACATTGAATTGCTGAAACAACACATTTCGGATGAGCATGCCGCGCTGGCCGCCGCCGACCCGGGGCGGGCCTTGCGCTTGTCCGGACTGTTTCACATTGAGATTTCCCGCATTGCCGATCAGGCCACGATTGCCGGCTTCATCGAAACGCTGATTGCCCGGTCATCGCTGATAATCGCGCTTTATTGGCGTCGGGAGAGTGCCCTTTGCGAAAGCCACGCCCATGATGCGCTTGTGCAGGCTATCGCTGACGGCGACGGCTCCCTGGCGGAAGAATTGATGCAGAGCCATCTGGTCGATCTGCATTCGGCACTTGACCTGAGTGATCGGCCCTCGCCTGCCCGGTCTCTGAAGGAAGCGTTGGGGCATTGAAGGTGCCGCGTTGGCCAAAAGCCGGAGTTTCGGTCTTTCCATGCAATCCAATAGCGGTCGCCGCTGGGCGCAGCCACCAGCCGACCTGATCCTGACTTCACCAGAAAAAGGTCAGTGCCTTAGATACTTGGGGAAAACCTTTCAGGCGGGCCCTGCATCCGCGTCGACCATCAACTTCATTATGTTTTGCTGGTTACTGTCAATCTCCGCATAGGCGTCGGCCCATTTCTCAAGTGGATAAACGCCGTCGATCAGAGGCTTAAGAACAATACCTTTTTCCAGTAGCCGGCGCGCCTCGATCCAGTCGTCGGTCCAGTACATCATGGACCCCTTGATATCCAGTTCGTGTTCGCCGACGCGGGCCAGATCCACGGCCGGCTTGTCGCCATAAACACCCACGATCATGATGGTCCCACCCTTGTTGATGGACGGCACCAGACCGGCGATTGCCTGCGGCGCGCCCGCCGCCTCCAGCGCCATGGAAAAGCCGTCCTCGCCGAACAGCTTGTCCGCAGCGTTAGCCAGCGTTTCGGTGCGGGTGTTCGCCGTGTTCGGTATGCCGCTGGCATGTGCCCGCTCCAGCCGCAGGTCGTTTATGTCGGTTAGCAGAACCTTTGCGCCCTTCAATTGCGCAACCTGCGCGATAAGGTTGCCGATCGGCCCTGCGCCGGTGACAACGATATTTTCGCCCGCGACATCACCCAGACGGTCAACCGCATGGACAGCGACCGCGACAGGCTCCATGAAAGCGCCCTGATCCAGCGTGAAATCATCGGGCAGGGTTACGATACGATCCGCCTTGGTCACGAAATACACCTGACCGCATCCGTCGGCCTGGAATCCCCTGACCTTTAGGTTTTCGCAGATGTTGAACATCCCCTTCCTGCAGGCGCCGCAGGTGCCGCAGACGATTTGCGGCATGGCCGTCACCAGTGCGCCGACTGTCAGATCCCTGACATCGCTGCCAAGCGCATCGAGATAGCCGCAGAATTCGTGCCCCTGCACGACAGGGAAAGGCGTAAAGGGGTGATTGCCGTGCCAAACATGGATGTCTGAACCGCAAATTCCGATCCGCGCGACGCGGATACGCACTTCGTCTGGACCGGGTTGCGGTACGGGAACCTCTCTGAGTTCCATATCACGGGGACCGTTCATCAGTTGCTGCTTCATATTTCCAACCCTTCGGTAGGTGTTCATGCACGCAGAAGGCTTGCGTCAGCCTGGCACGCTCGTCCTCAGAGGCTCGCACGCGCGGCTTGAGCCCGTCAATTGACGTTTTACCGATGTGTCAGAATGTACGGTTTGCACGAAAAAAAGAGAGTTTGGTATCAGGAGAGCTTTGGTCTGATACCTGCATATGACGTCAAACCCGATTCGGCAGGATCGAGCATATTCGCAGCCTGCGCTTACGCGACTTTCAGTTGGGGTTTCGAAGCCACTTGCCGCGCGCCAATCGTTCGTTTGATCTGAATGGGCGATTTATTGCCTTTCTACAGCGACCTTCACGCCATTTTTGAAAAATGGTATACAGTATGATCTATATTCCTCATTATTTTGGCGTTTTCTAGTTTATTGACAAAATTCTGTATACATTTTATCAAATCCGACAAGCGATACGAAAGGCAGTGAATGGATCGCCAGGAACGCAACGCACAGTTTGTAAGAGCCCTGATGGATCTTCGTTCTTTGATCTTGAAGGGTACCTTCGAATCTGGCTGCCGTCTTGCCGAAACGGCGATTGCCGACCGCCTGGGCCTGTCCCGCACACCGTTACGCCAAGCGATGGACCGGCTCGTAGACGAGGGCCTTCTGGAGCGGATCGAAACCGGCGGCTGCCGGGTCGCCAGCTTTACGCTGGACGATATCAAGGATGCGATCGAGCTTCGCGGCGTTCTCGAAGGTACAGCCGCTCGCCTGGCTGCCGAACGCGGCATGGTTCCCGAAATTGGCGCGCAGATGGAAAAGACCCTTGATCTGCTCGATGAAGCAGTTCGGCCGGACCATTTGAACTTCCGCGCCTATGTGCGCCTGAATGAACAGTTTCACGACTGCCTTGCGCGGCTGGCCGGTTCGGCAATTGTTGCGCGAGAGGTGGACCGGGCCAGCCGGCTTCCGGCCGCCTCGCCCACTGCGTTCCTGCAGGGGCAGGAGCTTATCCCCGATTTCAGGGCCAGCCTACGGCGCGCCCAGCTTCAGCACCGAATGATTTTCGAGGCCATCAAAGCCCGGGAAGGCTCCAGAGCCGAGGCGCTTGCACGGGAACATGCCCGGCTTGCGCTCAATAACCTTTCATACGTGACGGTAGAGGCTCCGGGACTGGCTGAACAGGTGCCCGGACTGGCCTTGATCACGGATTAGAAATTCACACACTGGAGGAGAAAATACAGTGCCCAGCCTTAGAGATGTAATAAATCAAAACAAGAACCCTGTAGAAATGCTGCGCAACAGCCGCGTTGGCATGTATGTCTACCCGGTAGTTGCACCGGAATTCACCAACTGGCGAGACGAACAGCGCGCATGGCGCGACAGCGCCGTGCTGTTCGACCAGACCCATCACATGGATGAGTTGACCGTCGAAGGCCCTGATGCAGAAGCCTTTCTGGCATATGTCGGCGTAAACGCCTTTTCCAATTTCGACCTGAACCGCGCCAAGCACTTTGTGCCCGTGACACCCGCCGGTCACGTGATCGGCGACATGATCATCTTCCGCGAACGCGCAGACAAATTCATCCTCGTCGGTCGCGCCCCGACCGCAAACTGGACGATGTTCCAGGCCGCGATCGGAAAATGGAAGGTGCGCCTGCAACACGATCCGCGCTCCGACTCCCGTCCGGACGGCGAGCGCGTTCTGCGCAAGCACTACCGGTTCCAAATCCAGGGTCCGGAAGCACCGAAAATCTTTGAGAAGATCAACGGCGGCCCGGTGCCGGATATCAAGTTCTTCCACGTCGACTGGATCAATGTGGGCAACCGGAAGGTTCAGGCGCTGCGTCACGGCATGGCCGGCGCGCCGGGCCTTGAGATCTGGGGGCCTTACGAAGACAAGCACTACATCCGCTCCCAGATCTTGGAAGCGGCCAATGAACTCGGCGTAGACCTGCATCAGGTCGGCAGCCGCGCCTATTCCACCAACACGCTTGAATCCGGCTGGATTCCATCCCCCCTGCCCGGCATCTATACCGGCGGCGGAATGATGCAGGAATATCGCGACTGGTTGGGCGCAGGCAGCTACGAGGCCATGGGCTCGATCGGCGGAAGCTTTGTCTCCGACAATATCGAGGATTACTACGTCAACCCGTTCGAACTCGGTTACGGCTTCTACATCGGCTGGAAAAAGGACGACTTCATCGGCAAGGCGGCTCTTCAGGGCCTGAAAGAAGCCAATAACCGCAAGAAGGTGACGTTCGAGTGGAACAAGGAAGACGTGCTCAAGGTCATCGCTTCGGGGTTTGAGCAAGGCACACCTTACAAGTGGATCGACTTCCCGCAGCCCAACTACGCGTCGTCCAGCGCCGACATGGTCATGCACGGCGACAAAATGGTTGGTATGTCCATGTTCAACGGATACAGCTTTAACGAGCGCTGCGTGTTGTCGCTCGGTGTCGTTGATCAGAGTGTCGAAGTCGGAGACGTCCTCACCTTGCGCTGGGGCGAGCCGGATGACAGTCAGAAGACGTCAACCGAGAAGCACAAGCAGGCTGAAATTCGGGTACGAGTGTCCCAGACACCCTACGCGAGTGAAGCGCGCGAAAACTACGCCGACAGCTGGCGTACAAAAGCGGGATAAATCCGCAATCAGGGCTCCGGGGCGCGGTGTTCCGGGGCCAAAACACGAACCATATCATACGTCTACTTGGGAGGAGACCACATGATTTTCAAGAATAACATCCTGGCTGCGGTTGCAGTCACAGCCAGTGTGGCGGCAAGTGCCGTAAGCGCGGATGAGCTTAGCTTTGCAAACTTCACGCCGCCGTTCCACACGATCAACGCATCCGTTATCGAGAAGCTGAACACAGAGCTGTCCGAGGCCACCGGGGGCGCGCTGACTGTGCGCGGCTACCACGGCGGCGAACTGGGTGCCGGTCCGGTCGAACAGTACGTTCGCGTCCTGCAGGGCGTGGCCGACATGGGCTGGGGCCTGCCGGGCTATACCTCTTCGCAGTTCCATCAGACCTCTATCGTCGAATTGCCGAACGCTATTCCACTCGACATGCCGGGTTACGAAGCGCTGTGGCGGGCCTATGACGAGCACTTGGCGCAGGAATTCCCCGGCACGATACCAATCGCCCTGTGGACATCCGAACCGAACATTTTCATCATGAAAGACCACGTCATTCGCAAACCATCGGATCTTGCCGGCTTGAAGGTGCGTGTGGCCGGCGCCACTGCAGCGGACGTAGCCTCCGCACTGGGCGCGACGCCGGTGCAGATGCCGATCAATCAGGTCTACAACGCACTGCAAACCGGTCTGATCGACGGCGTTATTACCGGGTCTTCCACTCTTTCTGACTTCAAACTCGACGAAGTTGCCAACAGCTACACGTTTGGCGCGAACCTCGGACGGCTGAGTTTTTACACGGTCATGAACGAAGCCCGCTATAACGGACTGCCTGATGACCAGCGGGCCGCTCTGGATGCCGCCATCGGCATTGAATTGTCCAAGAGCGCAGAAGACGCTTGGAACGCCAC
>JBFFQS010000160.1:0-5285 GCA_041573315.1 Amylibacter sp.
AAAAGTGTCGGTCATGACACTGCACGCCGCCAAGGGGCTGGAGTTCACCGCCGTGTTCCTGCCGGGCTGGGAGGATGGTCTGTTTCCGTCACAGCGCGCCATGGACGAAGGCGGCCTCAAGTCGGTCGAGGAAGAGCGCCGCCTGGCCTATGTCGGGATCACGCGGGCCGAGGAGTTCTGCACCATCAGTTTCGCCGCCAATCGGCGGGTCTATGGTCAGTGGCAGTCGGCGCTGCCGTCGCGGTTCATCGACGAGCTGGCCGCCGACCATGTCGAGGTTCTGACGCCCCCCGGCCTGTATGGCGGGATCGGGTCCGGCGTTGGGTCTTTCGACGGGATGAAGCGTGGATCGGACCTGGAAGATAGGGCGACGCGGACGGATGCCTATAATTCGCCGGGGTGGCGGCGCATGCAGGCGCGCAATTCAATACGGGGCGCGAGCCAGCCGCGCGAAGCCAGCAACCTGGTTATCGACGCGGAAGCTGTTTCCAGCTTTGGTTTGGGCGACCGTGTGTTCCACCAAAAATTCGGCTATGGCGCGGTGGTCGAGATCGAGGGCGACAAACTCGGGGTCGCGTTCGAGAAGGCCGGCGAGAAAAAAGTGGTTGCCAGTTTCGTCACCCTGGCGTCGGAGGTGCCATTCTAGGAATGTTGCGCCCGCGAAGAAATCGATGTTGCACCTGCTAAAAAAGAAAAACGGTGATGCGCGGGAGGAGGTGCACATCACCGTTCTTTTTCTGGGCCACCTAAGGGAGGAGGAATAGGCGACCACGGAAGAAATTTGGTCTCTAAGACCTCGTTTCGTGAGTTAAAGATAGCAGTTATCCCCTGATTTTAAACCCCACATTCGTCAATTCTGCTATGCGCTCTGTGCATGGCTTTATCGATAACAGTATGGAAAAAAGGCAAACGGTCGAAAAACTGTCGTTTTTTTGTGCGCCGCAACAATACTCAGTCCGCAGGGCAAAGTGAGAGGTCTTGTTCGGTCAAAGTCGAAGCTTTGGCAAAGGGGCAGAAAAGTTGCTGATTCTTTACCCGATAGGCGCCGATCACCTCTTGCCCGTGATCAGACAGCAGCCAGTCGACAAATGTATTCGCGGCTTCGGTCTTTACATGAGGAAAATTCTTATCGTTGACGACAATCACGCTGTACGGATTGCGCAGGCCGGCCACTCCGCTGAACAGCAGGTCGAGGTTCTGCCTGTTGCCGAACGACAGCCATGTGCCGCGGTCGGACAGCGTGTATCCGTCAGTCACGGCAACCATATTCAAAGCCGCACCCATGCCGGACCCAATTTCGCGATACCAATCCCCATGTGGATCTATTCCGGCATTCTCCCAAATATCGCGTTCTTTTTTGTGGGTTCCGCTGTCATCACCTCGCGAAACGAACGGCGCCTTCGCTTCGGCAATTCGCCGGAACGCACCTTCGACGGATCCCTCCGAGCGGACATTTGCCGGATCATCAGTCGGCCCGACGATGACGAAATCGTTGTACATCAGGTCAAACCGCTTGACGCCATAGCCGTCAGCCACGAAAGCGTCCTCGGACGGGCGGTGGTGCACGATCAGAACGTCGGCGTCCCCGTTGCGCGCGATGCGCAGCGCCTGTCCGGTGCCGACCGCGATGACATTTACGTGGATGCCGGTCTCTGCCTCGAACATAGGCAGGATGTGATCGTAGAGCCCTGAATTCTGGGTCGATGTGGTCGATGCGAGTGTGATGGTAGTTTCGCCGGCCTGTGCACACAGCGCCCAGAACAGGCAAGTCAGGACCGCTAGAATACGCATTATAGTACGCCTTTCAGATACTTGTCCGCTGGTTCCGAGGTCGGTCCGGCAAAGAAGTCCGCGGCCCCGGCGACGTCGGTGAAACGGCCCTTGTCCATAAACAGGATATCCCGGGCCAGCCGCTTGGCCTGACCGATGTCGTGGGTCGCGAGAAACACGGTGACCCCCTCGTCTGCAACGCTGCGCACAATCTGTTCCAGTTGTCGTGTCGAAGCGGGATCGAGGTTGCTCGACGGCTCGTCCAGCAACAGCACATCGGGCCGGTTCACGATCGCGCGGGCCAGCGCCATGCGTTGGCTCTCGCCGCCGGACAGGGCGGCGGCGGGCACATGCGCCTTGTCGCCGAGATTGACGCGCTCCAGCACAGAGGTCACCTGTTTCCGCATGTCGCGGTTGGGGCCCCGGGTGGCCCGTAGGGCAAAGGCGACGTTGTCGAAGACCGAGCGCCGCATGATCGTTGGTGTCTGGAAAACTATGCCACGACGGCTGCGCGCCAAATGGGCAGGGGTCCCGTCCCAACTGATCGATCCAGAGGTCGGCCGGATCATCCCCTGACACAGGCCCAGGAACAGGCTCTTTCCCGCGCCGTTCGCGCCGAGGATCGCCGTGATGCCCGCCTTGCCGTAGCTCAGGTCAATCGGGCCGAGCAGCATCGTTTCATCCACCTCGTAGGCAGTGTCGTCGAGGATCAGTTCCGGCATCAGCGGGTCCTCTGAAATTTACGGTTAAAGCTGCCGACATAATGGACCAGCGCGTTGATCAGAAAGGCGATCAGGATCAGGATCAGCCCCAGCGCCAGCGCCAGTTCCAGATTGCCTTTGCTGGTTTCCAGCGCGATCGTGGTCGTCATGACCCGCGTCAGGCCGTTGATATTGCCGCCGACGATGATCACGGCTCCGACCTCTGCCAACGCGCGCCCGAAACCGGCCAGCAGGGCGGTGATCACAGCAAACCGCGCGTCCCAGACCAGCGTCCTGAGCCGCAGCCCCGGAGACAGGTCAAAGGCGGAAAACAAACGGCTGTACTCCCGGTCGAGTGGCAGGATCGCCTCTCGGGTCAGCGCCAGCACGATCGGAAAGATCAGGATAGTCTGGGCGACAATCATTGCCTCTGGCGTGAACAGCAGGCCAAGTTCACCCAGCGGGCCTGACCGCGACAGCAGCAGATAGACGGCGAGGCCGACGACGACCGGCGGCAGGGCCATCATCGCGGTGGAAACCGAGACAACCAGGGATTTCAACGGAAAGTTCCAAACCGCCAGCGCTGCGCCCAGCGGAATGGCGAATAGCGAGGCGATCAGCGTGGCCGACAGGCTGACCCTCAGGGACAGGCCCACGATCTTCCACAGATCGGCGTCACCGGCGGTGATCAGGCCAAAGGCTTGTGAAAATATTTCCATTCTTACCCGCAGCCTGTAACAGCTTCCCCTTGCCCTTTTGTTCCAGATGCACAATTTAGGGGGCATTGTCAAAGACGTGTAACCAATTCTGCGTGAAGGTTTGAAAATATGGCGGTTAACCGCGAAGACGTCCTGAAAGTCCTGTCCGGTTTGGTGATGCCGGATGGCCGGAGCATCTTGGATGCCGACATCGTGCGCGCCCTGACAATCGAGGGCGACCGCGTGCGATTTCTGCTGGAGGTCGATCCGAAAGACGGGCCCAGGATGGAGCCGTTGCGGATCGCGGCGGAAACGGCTGTGTCGAAGATCCCCGGCGTTGCGGCTGTGAACGCCTTGTTGACCGCGCATTCGACCGCGCCCAAGGCGCCGCCTGCTCCGCCGAACCTGAAGTTCGGCGGTCACGCAAAACCGGCGCCCGACCATCAAAAGGTCGCCGGCATCGACCGCATTCTTGCCATTGCATCGGGGAAGGGAGGGGTCGGAAAATCCACCGTTTCCAGCAACCTCGCCGTTGCGCTGGCGCGTCAAGGCCGTCGCGTCGGTCTGCTGGATGCCGATATCCACGGGCCGAGCCAGCCGCGCATGATGGGGGTCAGTAAACGACCTGCATCGCCGGACGGCAAGACCATTATTCCGCTTCAGGCTCACGGCGTCACCCTGATGTCGATCGGTCTGATGCTGAAGCCCGACGAAGCGGTGATCTGGCGCGGCCCGATGCTGATGGGTGCATTGCAGCAGATGCTGGAGCAGGTGCAATGGGGCGAACTCGACGTGCTGATCGTCGATCTTCCTCCGGGGACAGGCGACGTGCAGCTGACGTTAAGCCAGAAAGCCGACGTTACAGGCGCGATCATTGTAAGCACGCCCCAGGACGTGGCCCTGCTGGACGCGCGAAAAGCCCTCAACATGTTCGAGAAGACCAAGACGCCTGTCGTCGGACTGATCGAGAACATGTCGCATTACATCTGCCCGACCTGCGGCACCGAGGCGCATATCTTCGGCCACGGCGGTGCGCGGACGGAGGCCGAGCGCCATAATCTGCCTTTTCTTGGGGAAATTCCGCTGGAACTGGACATCCGGCTCGCTGGCGATGGCGGAACACCTATTGCCGCTACCGACAGTCCGCATGCCGAAGCCTACAGGCAGATCGCCGCAAGGCTGATTGCAGAGGGACTGGCCTGATACCTGATATGGCGAAGACTAAAGGAAAGCGGAATATGACAGCGAATGCCTATCTTATGACCTCTGAGCAGATTGCCGAGGCCGGTATTTCCGGCTCCTGGGCGATCGGGATCAATGACTTTGTCCGCTCGACTGACATCGACGACTACAGGCATGTCAATAACGCGGCCTATTTCCGCTGGTTCGAGAACCTGCGCGAGCTGTACATGCACGAGCTTGCACAAACCCATAACAATGGTCAGGCGGTCAAGCACGTGGTCCGCAAGGCCACCATCGACTATGCGGCGCCGCTTTACATCCATGACGACTATCAGACCGTTGCGAGAACGGACCGGGTCGGGCGATCCAGCTATCACATGGTGCTGGAGGCCTGGTCGGGGGGAACGCTTCGCTGCAGCAGTACGGCATTGATGGTGGCAGTGGACGATGAAGCGCAAAAATCCCGCGCCATACCGCCCGCGATGCGGCAGGTTATGATCGACCGCGACGGCGCGGTTGAAATTTGAACCGATCAGGGGATATTTCCCCTGTCTAACACTTGACTCTGTCTGCTGCTGGTATAGAAGGCAGCTTCTAGTTTTCGCGGGAACCCGCTGTAGGAGATGAACCATGGCGAAGCCAACCACCATTAAAATCCGCCTGAATTCCACAGCGGACACGGGCCACTTCTATGTGACCAAGAAGAACTCTCGCACCATGACTGAAAAAATGGTTGTGAAAAAATACGATCCCGTTGCGCGCAAGCACGTGGAATACAAAGAAGGCAAAATCAAGTAAGACCCTACTTTGTTTGATTTTCACGAAACCGCGCCTTGGCGCGGTTTTTTGTTTTTTTGGGAAATGGCCGGAGAACTTACTTCCTCCGCAGCATTTGAACGGGCTGTCGCTGTTTCGCTCAAGACCGTTCAATAGA
>JBFFQS010000161.1:0-5256 GCA_041573315.1 Amylibacter sp.
ATAGCCCTCGCCTTTGGCGATGCTGTCCTTGATACGCGCGGTCTTAACGCTTTCCTCTGCCCGGATCGGTTCAATGAAATCCATAAGCCCGTAGTCACGGGTCTTTACCTCGTTCACGTTGGCCGAGGCCCAACCGGGTGCGCCGATCCACATCTCGCCCTTGCCGTTGCCATCGCTGTCCATCAAGGCAGCCACATCGGGGCGGCCCAGATCGGCGATATCGGTGATGTTGTTGGCTTTGCCGAAGTCCTGCGAAACACAGAAGCCCTGATTGCCCTCGTACGGGTTGGACGACAATGTCACGGTTCCGGCTTCATCGACATATTTTTTCGTGAAGCTTTCCTGGTTAGGCAGCCAGACGTCAGGGTGCACGTCGATATCGCCCTTGCCTTGGTCCATCGCCTGAAAAATCGTGGCATTATTGCCGGGTACGTATTCGACTTCGCCGCCGATGCGCATCTCGACCACAGCGCCAAGCAGATGCGCAATTGCCTGCGCGCCTGTCCATGACGGCACGCCGATAGCGACCTTTTCACCAGCCAGCGCAGGCATTGCGCACAGGCTGACAGCAGCGGCCATCGTGAGTGATTTGAACGTTGTTTTCATGTTTTCCTTCTCCATTGGAACTGTGCCGGGCTTCCCGGCGTTTTTTCTCGAGTTCTGCGGCGCGAATCTAACCCGCGGTGAGGGGACGGGGACGGTCGCATCGTCCGGATCGTAATTGGAAGTCTAATCGAAACTCGTTTCAGGGCGCCAATTCGAACATTTCATCAAACTATTCTATTTTTGCATATATTTGTTATGCTTCCGGAAATCGTTTCCTGGCATCTAGGAAGAACCAATGGATATGAACTGGCTTCGTGATTTCGAGTGCCTCGCCCGGACCCTGAACTTCACCCGCGCGTCAAACGAGCGAAACATCACGCAATCGGCTTTCAGTCGCAGAATCAAGGCCTTGGAAAGCTGGGTTGGGCTGCCACTGGTCAATCGCGCCACTTATCCGGTTCAATTGACCGAAGCCGGCCGGCAGTTCTTGCCCACAGCATTGGCGGCAATTTCACAACTGTCCGAGTCGCGTCAATCGATCCGCGATGCCGACCGAGGCGACAGCCAGTTCATCCGGATTTCGGTGCTTCACACGATAGCCGTCAATTTTCTCGCGCCCAGGATCGAGGCTCTTCAAAAGCAAATTCCCGACATGCGCACGCGCGTTGTGTCCGATTCCCTGAGTACATGTTGTGATCTGCTGGTGGACGGCGCTGTGGATATCTTGCTGTGCTATTATCACCACTCGGTCTCGCCTATGATCGACGAAGCGGCATTCGCGCGCAAGGACCTCTTGACGGAGCGCCTGATACCGGTCGCCGCCACCGGACCCGCGCGCGCCATGGGTTGGGACCTTGCGAAAAGTGGCGGCCCGCCAATCCCTTATCTGGCCTACGAACGGTCTTCGTTTCTCGGCATGGTCGTAGAGAACGCGATTGACCGAAAACCGCTGAATGCCGAGAAAATTTATGTGGACAGCCTGGTCGAGACGATCAAACGGCGGCTCTTGAGGGGCGGCGGATTTGCATGGATACCCGAAACAGCCATTTCAGCCGAACTTGCGGCGGGATCGGTGATTCCGGTCGGCAACGAGGACTGGTGCACCTCTATGTCGATTTCCGCTCTTTCAAATCCGTCGGCTCTGGATCACACCGCGCTTGAGTTTTGGGATCGCCTGTGACCTCTCGGCACTTGCCTTGATATCGCGCAACCTGCACCAAGGCCTTTTATGCCTGCCCTTTTACCCTGGCGCCGGAAAACCGCAGGATCTCGTTCACCAGCAAATCCAGCGTATCCACAACCGGAACACCGATTTCAGCGGCTTGTTTGATCAGCGAGAATTCCGAGCACCCCACGACAAGGCATTCGGCGCCTTGATCAACGCAATCCCGGGCAGCGTCCTTCAGTGCGTCTTCCGCAAACCTGTCGACCCCGTTCGACTTTATCGCAACGATTGCCGCAACAAGTTTCGTCCGGTCGCGCGGGTGGATTGCCGACAAGTTGCGCGTGGCAAAAGCTGCCTTGAAAAGGCCGATGTCATCGGTAGCCGGTGACGCGAGGATACCAACACGGGCACCTTCGGCCTTGAGTTTCGCAGCATGATGATCCACGCAAAGCTCAACCATGTTGATGAACGGAATCGAAACTGCGGACCGGATGTGGTCGGCGAAGTGATGGGCTGTATTGCACGGCATGGCGAGGGCTTCGGCGCCTGCCGCTTCCAGGCGACTTGCCATCCGCGAAAGCGTCGGACCGGGATTCTCGCCTTGCCCCTGCAGCAGGAAATCCAGTCGCGACGGCACCTGTGGATTCATATCCACCAGCAACGGAACATGGTCGCGGTCATCATGCGCATCGACTGCATCAATCAGCTTTTGTTGTAGCGATACGGTCGCCTGTGGCCCCATCCCGCCGAGTATGCCAATCGTTTTCACTTGCTTGCTCCTGTCGAAAGGTAGGGCGCCCACATGCATCATGGCCAGCGTGAACGCGCTTCCTGATACGGCTTTAGCCTACCCAACGCTACGTGTGAAGTTCTTAGACGCGAACATACAAGCGAACGCCATCTTTGGCCGCCCCGCCCGCTTTATGTCATTTTAATCTGACAATGCCTGTTCGATGTGTAAATGCTCTATCGACCGGGCCTTTAGCCAGGATTTTGCCCGTCAACGCGAAAGGACAGATAATGCGCATTGTGGATGTCTGCGAAGTCACCAAACCGATCTCTTCTCCGATCCGGAACGCCTACATTGATTTCAGCAAGATGACCGCCAGCTTGGTGGCGGTGGTCACGGATGTCGTGCGGGACGGCCGCCGCGTGGTTGGCTATGGCTTCAACTCCAATGGCCGTTACGGTCAGGGCGGGCTGATCCGCGAACGCTTCCGCGACCGGATTCTGGAGGCTGACCCCAAGAGCCTCGTGAACGACGAAGGCAGCAACCTAGACCCCCACCGGATATGGGCGGCAATGATGACGAATGAAAAACCCGGCGGCCACGGTGAGCGCTCGGTTGCCGTGGGCACGATCGACATGGCGGTGTGGGATGCCGTGGCCAAGATCGAAGAAAAGCCCCTCTTTCGACTTCTGGCCGAGATGAAGGGGCGAGAGGCCGACCCGCGGGTCTTCGTCTATGCCGCCGGGGGCTATTACTATCCGGGCAAGGACGATGGCGCGCTTCGGGCCGAAATGCGCGGCTACCTCGATCGCGGCTACAATGTCGTCAAGATGAAGATCGGCGGCGCACCTGTCAATGAGGACCGGCGACGGATCGAAGCGGTGCTGGCCGAGATCGGTTCCCCGGCGCAGCTTGCCGTCGATGCAAACGGCCGCTTCGATCTGGAGACCGCGATCGCCTATGCCAAAATGCTGCGGGACTACCCGCTGTTCTGGTACGAAGAAGCGGGCGATCCCCTCGACTTTGCCCTTCAGGCGGCATTGGCCGAGTTCTATCCCGGCCCGATGGCGACAGGCGAGAACCTCTTTTCCCATCAGGACGCGCGCAATCTCTTGCGCTACGGCGGAATGCGTCCGGACCGCGACTGGCTGCAATTCGACTGCGCACTGTCCTACGGTCTGGTTGAATACCTGCGGACACTCGACGTTCTCGAGACCTGCGGTTGGTCCCCCCGCCGCTGCATCCCACATGGCGGACACCAGATGTCGCTCAACATCGCAGCGGGACTCGGGCTGGGCGGCAACGAGAGTTACCCGGACCTGTTCCAACCGTATGGCGGTTTCCCGGACGGCGTGCGCGTCGAGGCCGGCCACATTACCATGCCCGAGCTGCAGGGGATCGGCTTCGAGGGCAAGTCTGACCTCATCAGGGAAATGCGGGCGCTTGCGGAGTAAAATCCAGCCTGTTTATTCTAATACGCCTGACAGGGCAGCGCAAAGGTTTGGGGTCGGCGATGAACGGCAAACGAAAACCAGTCTCTGCGGGGCCAGATAAGTCCACATCGGGCTGGACCTGTTGCGCCAACATGCACGGCAGCTTATTTCAACAGCACGGCATATGAATTCTCTTGCGTCAGGTAGTTGGTTGTCCGCAATTCGACGACCCGGTTCAAAAGATCATACGTCTTGCGGCGCGCCGTTATGGCCGGAGTGCCGGGATCGACCTCCAGCGCCTTGGCGGCAACTTTGCCCAACAAACCCGCCTGCAAATTTTCTTCCGCCGATATGATAATGACCGAATAGGCCTGCTGAAACAAAACGTAGAGCGTATTCGGCAGTGGACTCCGGTCTTGCAGACCCGGGAACAGAGCTGTCGAAACGACGCAGTTTTCGTAGCAGAGCGGCACCCCACGTCGGCTTCTGACGCGGTTAATCTCGTAAACTTCGGCCGGCGCCCCGAACAGGGCGTCCCGCTCCTGATCCGTCGCGGCCCGCCGCCGGACGTTTTCCTGCGCCAGTTCCGGGACGATCTGGTTTCCGTTCGGATCCCTGAGCCTGAAAAAATGGAACAAAGAGCTTTCCGGCGTGCGCAGCGCCACGAAAGTCCCGCGCCCCTGACGCCGGTCTATGATTCCCTTCTGCTCGAGGTCAATCAGCGCCTTTCTGACCGTTCCCTGGCTTACGCCAAGCTCCGCCGCAAGGTCCATTTCGCTCGGAAGCATGGCGCCCGGCGGATAGGTGCCGTCAACAATACGCTCAATTATCGTATTGGAAACAACGCGATATAGCCGTTCGACCATGGCAGGTGCTCCTTTGTGCCTGAGCGTATCATGAGTTTCGCGCACCGCTCAATAAGATACATTGACCGTTATATAAGTATTCTTATATAAGCATTTTTGAAATTTGTCATTAACCACTTAAAGGAGCTTGCAAATGGGGATTCCTCAACTGCTCGTACACGATCACGACGACAACGTAGGCGTCGTGGTTGTCGAAGGGCTGAAGGCAGGAACCGAGATGCTGTGCGTCGTTACGCATGACAATTCGGATTTCAAACTGACGGCGAACACGGACATTCCGATTGGCCACAAGGTCGCGCTGAAGCCGCTGAAAGCCGGCGACACCGTACTGAAATACGGCGAAGACATCGGGAAAATGGTGGGCGACGCAAAGGTCGGCGATCACGTCCACACCCACAACTGCAAAACGAAACGGTGGTAAGAAAATGGCTCTATATTACTCCAAACAGACAAACAACGCCTGGCGTCGTGAAAACGGCCGCGTCGGGGTCCGTAACCACGTCCTGATCCTTCCCG
>JBFFQS010000162.1:0-4981 GCA_041573315.1 Amylibacter sp.
CTTCTTTAAAATTTCGCGATGTTTGGTTAAGGTGCATTAGGCTCCGGATATGGCGGGGCGGCAGAGCAGTATTTTCCGCTAAAAGAACGGCGCAAAGTCGTGTTTCGGAAACAGGAGGCAGCGTCATGATTTTCAAATTTCCTTCGGCAGGTATCCTTCGGTTGGGCTTGATCCCGGCGGCGGCGTTTTTGCTGACAGCCTGCGAAGAGGGTGCGTTCGGCAGGACCGGGGCCAAACCCGACCAAGCCGCACCCGACAGCGGCGCTGCCATTGAATTCGAGGAACGTGACGTCGAAGCGCCTCAGGTGTTTCAGGCATCTGGAAAGGCGCTTTGGGACGGCAGACCGTCTTTTGGCGGCGTCTGGGTCTCGCACCCCAACAGCAAGCAGCCCGAGCGCGTGATGATCGTCAACATGACCAACGGAAAATTCGTTGTCGGCGCCTTGTTCCGAAGAGAACCGGATTTGCCAGGGCCAAAACTGCAATTGTCCTCCGACGCAGCAACGGCCTTGGATATTCTTGCCGGTGCGCCGACCGAGATTAAAGTCACCGCGCTGCGCCGGGAAACCGTCCAGGTGTCGGTTCCCGAAGAGCCGGCCGAGGCGGAACCGACAGACGGACCCGAAAAGGTAGAGACAACGGCGCTGGCGGCCATAGACGCCGCCGAGGATGCAGCTCCGGACGGCAAGCCCAAGACAAAAACCAAGACGGCAGACAAAGCTGCGGCGCCCGCTGAGTCCAAACCTGCGACTCAACCGAAAGTCGCCACGACGGCGGCGGCAACGAGCCTCTCTGCCCCCTACATCCAGATCGGATTCTACAGCATCGAGGCCAACGCCAAGGCTGCCGCGGCAGACCTGAAGAAACTTGGCATTGCCTCCAAGATTGCGCCAACAACAATCAAGGGCAAGACTTTCTGGAGGGTGCTCGCCGGACCGGCGGCGACGAAGCCGGAGCGCGACAAGATTTTGAAATCGGTGAAAGGAATGGGCTATACGGACGCCTATGCGGTAAAAGGTTAGACGCAGCATGAGCTTTATTCGGATCATCATAGGCGGACTTCTGGCCTGCTTTCTGGTCAGCGCATCATGGGCGCTGGAAACCCGTGCCACGGCGGCATTGGTGGTTGACCAGGGCACCGGCACGGTCCTGCTGTCCAAGGACCCTGACCGCCCGATCCCGCCCGCCTCCATGTCCAAGCTGATGACGCTGAACATGCTGTTCGAAGCGCTGCAAAGCGGCCGCGTCACGATGGACACAGAATTTTTGGTATCGCAGAAAGCCCACGAAATGGGCGGATCGAAAATGTTCGTCAGCTCCGGAAGCCGCATCAAGATATCCGACCTGCTGCGTGGCATCATCGTGCAGTCAGGCAACGACGCCTGCGTTGTGGTCGCGGAAAACCTTGCCGGAACCGAGGAAGAATTCGCGCGGATGATGACAATGCGCGCCGCCCAGTTGGGAATGGTGAACTCCAACTTTGCCAATTCCACCGGCTGGCCGCATCCCGAACAGCGGATGAGCGCACGCGATCTGGTCTTCATCGCCGACCGCCTCATCAACGAGTTCCCGGAGTATTATCCGATCTTTGCCGAGACCAGCTTTACCTGGGCCGACATCACGCAGGAGAACCGTAACCCCCTTCTCTCGCTTGGCATCGGCGCTGACGGACTGAAGACAGGTCACACGTCAGAGGCGGGCTATGGTCTCGTCGGTTCGGCGCGGCAGGGCAACCGCCGCGTTATCTTCATGATTTCCGGTCTGGACAGCGTCCGGGACCGCGCCGAAGAAGCAGAAAAAATCGCCAACTGGGCCTTTCGCCAGTTCACTCAAAAGACCCTGCTGGAAGGCAACAAGCGTGTTGCGGACGCGGACGTCTGGCTTGGCAAAAAGCCGACTGTCGGGCTGATAGCAAAGGACGATATCATCGGGCTGATCCCCTACACCACCACCGAGGAAGTCTCGATGACCGTCGTCTACGACGGCCCGCTGGAGGCTCCGATCGCCGCCGGTGACGATGTCGCGAAACTGCGCGTCGATGTTCCGGGCATGGAACCAGTGTTTTACCCGCTTTACGCCGAAACCGATGTCGGGCCGGGCGGCGTGTTCACCCGCTTCAAGGGCTCAGCCCAGGTGCTGGCCCGGCGCGCGTTGGTAACCGCGTTCGGGGCCGAGCAATAGGTGATGTCGGGAAACGGGATTTTCGTCACTTTCGAAGGGATCGACGGATCGGGCAAATCCACACAGGCGCATAGTCTCGCCGACAGGATTGCGAGAAATGGCCAAGATGTCGTACTGACGCGCGAGCCGGGCGGATCACCGGGCGCGGAAGCGATACGACGCCTGCTTGTCGAAGGCGACCCCGACCGATGGTCGCCGGAAACCGAGATTCTGCTGTTTACCGCCGCGCGGCGCGATCATCTGGAGCGGACGATCGAGCCTGCTTTGGCCGCCGGCAAGGTGGTCATATCCGATCGCTTCGCGGATTCCACCCGCGTCTATCAGGGAGTTGCGAGAGCAGACCTGCGCCCGGTGGTCGATCTGCTGCACGAAGCCATGATCGGCCGCGAGCCCGATCTGACCTTTGTCGTCGACATGGACCCTGAAGCAGCGCTGTCGCGCGGGCTGGCGCGCAATTCGGGCGAGGACCGGTTCGAGGAATTCGGCTTGGAGTTCCAACAGAAATTGCGGCAGGGTTTTCTGGATCTGGCCAAACAATTTCCTGAAAGATGTCACGTTATCAATGGCTCGCATAGCGTTGAGGATGTCGCCGCAGATGTATTCGCGGTGTTTGAGGCCCGTCGCAGATGACGACTGAAACCCTGCCAGAAGCGGATCGCGTCGAAGGCGCCCCGCATCCGAGACATACGTCGGAACTGTTCGGCCAGTCCTCTGCCGAGGCGGAATTTCTGGATGCCTTCAACTCCGACCGGATGCACCACGCCTGGCTTATTTCAGGTCCGCAAGGTGTGGGCAAGGCGACGCTTGCATGGCGGATCGCCAAGTTCCTTCTGGCGCAGCCAAGCGACGTGGGCGGCATGTTCGCAGACGCGGCCCCTGCCCGTCCCGACAGCCTGCAAATCGAACAGGATCATCCGATCGCACGCCGCGTCGAGGCGCTGTCGGAGCCGCGACTGTTCCTTTGCCGCAGGCCCTGGGACGAAAAAGGCAAGCGACTGCGCCAGAACATCACCGTCGAGGAAACCCGAAAGCTGAAGAGTTTCTTCACGCTCTCGGCAACTGATGGCGGCTATCGCGTCGCGATCGTTGATGCAGCGGACGAGATGAACACCGCCGCCGCCAATGCCCTGCTGAAAATCCTTGAAGAGCCGCCGGAAAAAACCGTCTTGCTGCTGGTCAGCCACCAGCCCTCGCGCCTGCTGCCGACGATACGCTCCCGCTGCCGCACACTGGCGTGCAAGACACTCAGTGCCGCCGATATGGCGGCAGCCCTGTCGAACGCCGGTTTCGACGCCGCAGATCAAGGTCAGGCGCTCGCCATCCTGTCCGGCGGATCGGTCGGCGAGGCCTTGCGATTGCTGTCCGGCGACGGTCTGGCGCTCTATTCGCAACTGGTGTCGCTCGCCGCCGCCGCGCCGCAACTTGACCGCAGTGCGGCAATCCGGCTGGCCGACAGTTGCACCGGCAAGACGGCGGAGGCACGCTATACCGCCACGCTACGCCTGATCTTTCTGCTGCTGTCGCGTCTGGCACGTTTCGGCGCCTTGCAACCGCCCGTCGTGGACGAGGCGGCCACCGGAGAAGCCCGCATGCTTGCGAAACTCGCACCCGACGCGAATGCCGCGCGCCGCTGGGCCAATCTGGCGCAGGATCTGTCGGCGCGAAGCAGCCATGCCCGTGCGGTTAACCTTGACCCTTCCACCGTGATCTTGGATATGTTGCTGAAACTGAACGAAACAGCGCAGGCCTGACCTGCAGGCAGGCGTATTCATGTCCCAAGTACCAACCATTGTCGACAGTCATTGCCACCTCGATTTCCCTGATTTCGAGGGCGAAATTCCGGAACTGGTCGCCCGCGCGACGGAGGCGGGGGTCACGCGGATGGTCACGATTTGCACCCGCCTGCGCAATGAACCGACGGTCCGCGCCATCGCAGAGGCTCATGATCCCGTCTTTTACGCCACCGGCACTCACCCGATGAGCGCGGCGGACGAGCCGCTGGCCACCGTGGAAGAACTGCTGAAACTCACCGGGCACCCGAAAATGGTCGGCATCGGAGAAAGCGGCCTTGATTACCACTACACCGCCGAAAGCGCCGATATCCAAAAACAGAGCCTGCGCATCCACATCGAGGCCGCGCGCGAAAGCGGCCTGCCCCTGATCATCCACGCCCGCGCGGCCGACGGAGATATGACGCGGATCTTGACAGAGGAATACAGGAATGGACCCTACGGTTGCGTGATGCACTGTTTCTCGTCCGGCAGGGAATTAGCGCGAGCGGCGCTCGATCTGGGATTCTACCTGTCGATGTCCGGGATCGCCACTTTCAAGAAAAGTCAGGAGCTGCGCGATATCTTCGCCGACGCGCCCGTGGACCGGATACTGGTTGAAACCGACGCACCCTATCTGGCGCCGGTCCCCTATCGCGGCAAACGAAACGAGCCGGCCTATACCGCCCATACGGCAAAGGTCGGCGCGGAGGTCTTCGGAATGGACTACGCCGATTTTGCCCGACAGACCACGGAAAACTTCGACCGGCTGTTCAGCAAGGCCAAAACGACAGGGACTGAGTGATGGCACGGACGGTTCTGACCATACTGGGCTGCGGATCCTCCGGCGGCGTTCCGCGTCTTGGCGGCAAATGGGGAGAATGCGATCCGTCTAACCCCAAAAACAACAGGCGCAGATGCTCGGTGCTGGTACAACGGTTTTCCGGGGACGGAGAGACCGCCGTCCTGATCGACACAACGCCGGACATGCGGATGCAATTGCTGGACGCCGGGGTCGGATTGCTGGACGC
>JBFFQS010000163.1:0-4973 GCA_041573315.1 Amylibacter sp.
GCTGCCAACACAATTATTATTCTGATGCCGCTGACCCTGTCGATGAGCCTTGAAGCCGGCCTCGTCTTCATGGTCTCGCTTTACTGCGCCGCGCGAATGGGCGCGGGCATTCCGGCCATTCTCGTCAATATTCCCGGAACCGCCGGCGCCGCGGCGACCCCGCTTGACGGCTATCCGATGACCAAGGCCGGCCGCGGGCAGCAGGCGCTGGCGATTACTTTCGTGGCCTCGTCGCTCGGCGGGCTGCTGACGACGGTTATCGCGCTGGCGACGATGCCGATCCTGGCACGTGTGGGTTTCTACATGCACTCGGTCGAAATGATCGTGGTGATGCTGTTCGGCATCTCGCTTATTGCCTCGATTGCCGCTCAGGACATGCTTAAGGGCCTGATCGCAGGCTTTCTCGGGCTGATGATCGGATCGATCGGCACCGATGTCGTTTATGCGACACCCCGCGGAACCTTTGGATTTCTGGAACTATATGACGGCGTACCGCTGATCCCGGCTCTGGTCGGCCTGTTTGCCGTGTCCGAGGCCTTCGTAATCATCGAGAAAAAGCTGATCATCACCAAGGAAGCGCAGGCGGCGATGGCAAAACCGAGCTGGCACGCAACCTTTGAAGGCGTACAGATTGCTCTGTCGCGCTGGTGGCATATCATCTGGACCAGCATCATCGGCCTCGTGATCGGGGTTATTCCCGGCGCCGGCGCTTCTATCGCCAGCTTCGTGGCCTATCAGCAGTCGAGGTCGGTTTCGAAGACGCCCGAGCTATACGGAACAGGGCATCCCGAAGGTCTGATCGCGCCGGAGAGCGCCAACAACGGCGTGACCTCGGGTACGCTGGTGCCGCTGCTGGTGCTGGGTATTCCCGGCGGCGCCACGGCCGCGATCATGCTGGTGGTCATGCAGTTTCACGGCGTCAGCTTCGGCCCGTCGCTGTTCGAGGACCAGCCCAAGATCGGTTACGGCATGTTCATGGCCATGGCGGTGTCCTATCTGTTCATGATGTTCACCATCCTGCCGCTCAGCCGGTACATGAGCCGGGTCACGACGGTACCCACCATCTACCTTGCACCAATGATTATCTCGTTTACCCTGGTCGGCGCCTTCGTCCCGCGAGAGTACATGTTCGACATGTATATGGCCCTGGCCTTCGGCGTGCTGGGTTATCTGGCGCGGCGGACGGGATACCACGTCGCGGCGATCCTGATCGGTGTCATTCTCGGGCCGCTTTTGGAAAAATACTTCCTGTGGTCGCTTAAGAAGTCAGACGGCGACATCATGGTGCTGTTTTCGTCAAATCTGGGCAATGTTCTCTGGGTCGGTCTCGTCCTGTCCCTGACACTGCCCGTGATCCTGAAGTGGAACCGCAAGCGCAGGGAACTCGTGACACAATGAAACAGGAAATCGAATATGAGCTGAGCCGGAATATCAAGCGCCTCGGATACCTCGATATCGAGGGCGGCGGTCAGGTCGTCGTGCAGGGCAATTATGCCTATGTCGGCCACATGAAGCCGCCCAAGGGCACGTCGATCATCGACGTGTCAGATCCCGCCAATCCGACGGTTTGCGCCCATATCGAGCCGCCGGACGCGTGGTCTCACACCCACAAGGTGCGGGTCTGCGGCGATATCATGATCACCAACGTCGAACAGGACCGGCGGCATTTTCTGCGCAAGGGCGACAAGATCGCCGGTCTGCGCGAGGAGCTTGGACCGGATGCCAGCGATGCCGATATCGCGAGCCGGCTGGGTGTCGAGGCCTCTGATATCCCCGTCCTCGAGGAGGCTTTGGAGCGCGGCTATGACGGCGGCGGCTTCCGCGTCTGGGATATCTCTGACAAGTCCACGCCGAAACTGCTGTCCTATGTCCGGACGCACGGCTTCGGCGTGCACCGGTTCGATATGGACGAGAATTTCGCCTACATATCGACCGAGATGCCCGGCTATGTCGGCAACATTCTTGTGGTTTATGACCTGTCCGACCCGTCCAACCCTACGGAGGTGACTCGCTGGCATATGGACGGCCAGCATCTGGCCGGCGGCGAAAAGCCCACATGGGAGGGCTACGGCGTACGTCTGCACCACGCCATGCGCTGCGGCGATGAGTTCTGGGCGGCGGTCTGGCATGCGGGGTTTAAGGTTTTGGACGCCAGCGGGCTAGCGTCCGGGAAAACGCCGAAGGTATTGGGAACATATGCTTTTCCCGAGGCAATTCCCGAGCCGACGCATACTGTGATGCCTTTGGAGAAACTGATTGACGGGCGTCGCTACGCGGTGGCCATTGACGAGGAGCACGACCACAAACCGGGGCAGTTGCACGGCTTTCTATGGGTCGTCGATGTAACGGATATGAACAAGATAGAGCCGATTTCGGCATGGGATCTGAGCGAGCGCGCCTGCCCCTATGTCGGCCAACCCGGCGTGCGCTTCGGCGCGCATCAGTTCCGCGAGAAACTCGACGGCACGCTGGTTTACGCGACCTGGTTCGCGGGCGGGCTGCGGGTGATTGATGTCGCGAACCCGAAACTGCCAACAGAGGTCGCGCATTATATTCCGCCGCTCGGCCCGGCAGGCAATCCGCCACAGTCCAACGACGTCGATGTCGGAGACGATGGCCGGATTTATCTGCTGGACCGGAACAACGGTCTCGAAATTCTGGAGATGACGCTATGAGTACACATGCAGACCTGCTGCCGCCGAGTGTAGACCCAAACAAGAAGGCGCTGGGCATCCGCCGCGTAAGCGCCAGAAACGAGGCGGCGCCCCGCACCGTCATGATGGTTCGGAACCATGTTCTGGTTGCCGACGAGAAAGGCACCGATACGGGCCCGACGCCGCTGGAAATGGCGCTGAGTTCCTTGCTCGCTTGTGAAGGCGTCATCATCAACCGCTGTGCGGAAGCCATGAATTTTTCATACACGGCGGTGGATATGGACGGCGACGGAGAGGTCGACCAGCGCGGATCGCGCGGCGTGCAGGGTGTGCGTCCGTATTTCAACTGGGTCAAGCTTCGCATCCGCGTCCATACTGACGAGCCGCAGGAACGCTTCGACCGGCTGATCCGCAATGTCGAATACCGCTGTCCGGTGATGAACCTCTTTAAATCGGCGGATGTCGACGTTCAGGTCCGTTGGGAAATCGTCGCGCCGTGACACTGACGCTGAAGATAAACGGACGCGATCATGAAATCACGTCGGAGCCGGACACGCCTTTGCTGTATGTCCTGCGCGACGAGCTGAAGCTGAAGGGAACCAAGCTGGGTTGCGGTCTAGAACAGTGTGGCGCCTGTGCCGTGCTGGCCGATGGCGAGGTGAAGCTCAGTTGCGTCGCCTCGGCCGACAGCTTTTCCGGGCAGGACATTACCACGGTCGAGGGCATTTCCGGCACCGAACTGGGTCAAAAGGTTCAGGCGGCCTTTGTCGAGGCCTCGGCGGCGCAATGCGGATACTGCACGGCAGGACTTGTCGTGGCCGTAACGGCCTTGCTGAACAAGGAAGCGAAACCCGACAGGGATAAGGCCAAAGAGGCCCTGACGCAGCACCTTTGCCGGTGCGGCTCCCATCCCAGAATACTGAGGGCAGTGGAGATCGCTGCAGGCAGGACATGAGTATCGATAGCTACCCTTTGATTTCCGACTGGCTGGCCGTGCATGGCGACAGGCTGGTCGTTAAGACGGGCAAGGTGGACATCGGCCAGCGGATTTCGACCGCGCTGTCCGAGATCGCCCATGAAGAACTGGGCATTCTGTTGCGCGACATCGACGTGGCTCCGGTACGGACAGGCGAGTCGCCCGACGAGGGCATGACATCCGGCAGCAACTCTGTCGAGCAATCGGGGCGGGCGGTCAGGAAAGCGTCGGCGACCTTGCGCGGGATGCTGATTGACCGTGCGGTAGCGGCCAACGGTGGTAGCCGCGATGACTGGGAACTTTCGGAAGGCCGCCTGATCCGAAAAGGCTCCAACATATCGCTTTCCGTTGCCAGGACGATCGGGGAGCTCGATCTTTCAACTAGGATCGATCCCGACGTACCTTCTTCACCTGTCTCGGCAAAACCCCCGAATCCGGCCATGCGTGGATTGACCGATATGGTCACCGGGAAATATGTCTTTGTACATGATCTGGAAGTTCCCGGCATGCTGCATGCGCGTGTCGTGCGTCCGCCGCATGCCAAGGCCCGGCTGGAGGAGATTCCCGAAAAATCCGTCGAGCGGCTTGTCGATGAGGGCATGGAGTTGATCCGTGACGGCAGCTTTGTGGCAATCGCGGGGCCGGTGGAGTGGCAGGTTGTCAAAGCCGCGCAGCGCTTTGCGGCTGCCTGCGACTGGGCTGACAATGGCGGTCTGCCGGAAGATGATGTGTTCGGGCAGCTGAAGGCGGAGAATGCGGAACGTCTCGAAGTTATCGGCGGCGTGCCCCAAAAGGGGCAAGTTCCTCAACCCATGACGGATATTGATTATTCCGCCAGATTTGAACGGCCTTATCTTATGCACGGCGCACTCGCACCGTCCGCGGCGATGGCGGTCTGGTCGGGCGGGCGTCTGGAGATCACTTGCCACAGTCAGGGCGTCTATCCCCTGCGCGAGAGCATTGCCGACAGCCTTGGCCTTGAACTGGATCAGGTGGTCATCACGCACCATCCCGGTTCCGGCTGCTATGGCCATAACGGCGCGGATGATGCGGCATTCGAGGCAGCGCTGGTTGCCATGGCGCTGCCTGAAACGCCGGTTCTGCTGAAATGGACGCGCGAAGAGGAGCATAGGTGGGAACCCTACGCCCCGGCCATGGCTGTCGATCTGGCGGTGGCGGTATCGGATAAGGGCAGGATCACCGGATATTCGGCCGAAGTCTTCGGCGACACGCACCGGGGCAGGCCGCGGCCCGGTCCAAACCGGGCCGGACCGTCACGCCTTCTGGCAAACCGCCTGCGGGCGGAGCCGTTACCGGCGCCTGTGGCCCTGCCGAACATGAAC
>JBFFQS010000164.1:0-4905 GCA_041573315.1 Amylibacter sp.
CAGAAATAGGCTTCTCCGGTCAGCGGACCGCCCGGATAGGTGTCGATAAAGGCCAGGAACCGGTCCGATGATTCGACGAAATTGCCCTCGTCCAGCGCCCGTTTGGCGGCATCGAAATCTTCCTGCTCGGCCACGGCCAGTTCGGCCGAGCCGGCCGGTTCCTCGCCGGTCACAGCCGGGGGCAGCGAGGCGGTCGGCATCTCGCCGCCGCCCAGCGTCGTGGTCTTGCCAAGCTGGGACAGGTCGCCGCCTTCCAGTTCGACCAAGCGGAATTCCAGATCGGCGATCCGGTTGGTGCCGTCCTGAACGATCTTTTCAATGCGGAACTGCAACTGTTCCACATCGCCGGTCAGACGGCGCAATTCCTGCTCCAGCGCGTCGATCCGCACCAGCGCCGGACCTTCGCCCGCCGTCCCGGTCGGGCCATGCGTGGTCGAAAGCTCGGTGCGCAACTGCTGTATCTCGAAATACAGCACCTGAAGGCTCTGCCGGATGTCGGCGAGGGATTCTTTCCGCGCCTCGGCGCTGTCCTGTGCCGATGCCGCAAGCGGCAGCATAGCCATCGACAGGAGAAACCCGAAGACAAAGAGAATCCGTTTGCACTGCTTCATGCGATATTCCTTCAGTTACCCGCGCCTTCAATCGGCCCGCAGGCCCTTACGCGCCAAAGCCACCCGATACGACGGTGACAGCACGGCGGTTCTTGGACCAGCAAGCCTCGTCCGAGCAGATCTCGATCGGGCGTTCCTTGCCGTAGGTGATGGTTTTGACGCGGGCGTCGGACAGGCCGCGGCTGACCAGATAGTTCTGCACCGCCGCCGCACGCCGCGCACCCAGCGCGAGGTTGTATTCGCGCGTGCCCTGTTCGTCGGCATGGCCTTCGACCACTACGCTGTATTGCGGACGCTGCAACAGCCAGTCGGCCTGCTTGTCCAGAATGGCAATGGCTTCCTGCGACAGGTTCGACTGATCCACGGCGAACCAGACGCGGTCGCCGATGGTCTGGTTGAAATAGCCGATGGAGTTTTCGTCATAGACCTGCGATCCGCTGCCGCCCGCACCTGCGCCGCCGGCGCCATAGCCGTCGACATTGTTGTCACAGGCGGCCAGCGTCAGGGACAACGCTGCCGCGATTACCAGTTTTTTGTAAATCATTTGCTCTACCTCTGTTGTGCAGACTCCGCTGCATTTCGGTTACTATACCAGCCGCGATCCAATTTGGGAATCACGTAGCGTTACACTTCCGCGTCACTTCAGCAATCTGGACCAGGCCGGATCGGACCCGAAGGTCGGCGTCCGGACCCGTTGCAGGTTACGTCCCGTGATATCGACTGAGTAGAGTGACGGCGCACCGTTGACCCCCGCCGTTTCGCGGAAGAACATCAGCACGCGCCCGTTCGGCGCCCAGGTCGGGCCTTCGTCCAGGAAAGACGCCGTCAGCAGCCGCTCCTGGCTGCCGTCGGTGCGCATCACGCCGATGTGGAACCGGCCGCCGCTCATTTTTGTAAAGGCGATCGTGTCGCCGCGCGGCGACCAGACCGGCGTGCCGTAGCGGCCCTGCCCGTTGCTGATCCGTCGCGGCTCGCCGCCCGTGGCCGGCATGATATAGATCTGCTGCCCGCCGCCGCGGTCGGATTCGAACACGATCTGCGACCCGTCGGGCGAGAAGCTCGGCGCCGTCTCGATGGATGGCGCACTGGTCAGGCGGGTTCTCTGGCCGCTGGCCAGATCCATGATGTAGATATCGGTATTGCCGTTCTCGGCCAGCGACAGAACCACGCGCCCGCCGTCCGGCGAATAGCGCGGCGCGAAGGTCATGCCGGGCAGTTCGTCCAGCGCGCGGCGTTGCAGGCTGTCGACATTCAGGATGAACACCCGCGGCACGCCGCGTTCATAACTGGTATAGATCACGTCCTGCGCATTGGGCGAAAACCGCGGCGCCAGCACGATATTGTCCGAGCCGGTCAGGTATTTCACGTTGGCGCCGTCGTAATCCATGATGGCCAGCCGTTTCAGGCGGGCGTTCTTCGGTCCCTCTTCGGCGATATAGACTACTCGGCTGTCGAAATAGCCGCTCTCGCCCGTCAGGCGCGAATAGACCGCATCGGCGACCTTGTGCGCCATGCGCCGCCAACTGTCGGAACTGGCCACGAATTGCAGGCCTTCGCCCATTTCGGATTGCGCGAAAACATCGAACAACCGGAACTTGACGACCAGACGCCCGTCGGACGTGACATCGGCGGAGCCGGTCACCAGCGCCTGCGCGTTGATCGCGCGCCAGTCGGAAAACTGTACCGGCGCATTGAAATTCGTGATGTTGGAGATATAGGCCGAGGGCGGCACCTCGCGGAACAGCCCAGAGCCGACCAGATCGGACACGATCACCGCCGTCATTTCCGAGGCGATCCTCTGCGAGCCGCTGCTTTCGGCGACGAAGGTTGGCACCGCGAAGGGCATCGGCTCGATCACGCCTTGGGTGACCTCGATGCGCAGCGGCTTGCCCTGGGCCTGCGCCGCGACGGCCAGTCCGGACAGAGCCAGCGCCAAAATTGCAGTTCCAAATACGCGTTTTATCATCTCAGCACCATATTTTTGGGGTTAAACACGACTTCCAGCCGTTTCCACGTCTCGTATTTCTCCGGCGGCAGGTCGTAAGGCGCACAAGCGATCAGGGCGGTTCGCGCTGCCCTGAACGCTGCATCAATCCTGCCATCGGAGGTTTTCGGTTCGATAAGTATCGGCGAGGAACTAAGCCCGCCGTTCGGCGCAAGGTCGACTGAAAGCGTAACTATCAACTCTTCGGCGTTGGGTATACCGACAGGAACGCTCCAGCAATCCTGAACCGCCACGACCAGACCTTTGCGCTCAGTGTCGGTCAGCGCCTGCCCCGATCCGCCCGGACCCGCGGTCGCGGTTTGCTTCTGCGCTGCGGCCAAGTCCGCCGCGATCTGTTTCGCGATCAGGTCCTCCGGGCTTTCAGCGGGTTTCGGCGCGGGCTTCGGTTCCGGCTTTGGTTTCGGCTCCGCCTTCGCAACCTTTTCCGGCTCAGGTTTGACTTCGGGTTCCGGTTCCGGCTCTTCCCTGCGCGTCAGCAGATCCGCCGGACGGCTTTTCGGGCGCACGGATTTCACCGGCGCGAGGGTTTCCTCGGATTTCTCGGCCTCGGTCACGATCTCTGTGCTCGACTGTTTCGGAGCTTTCTCGGTGGTGGCCTCTGCCGGCGTGTCGGCGGTCTCGCTCTCAATGCTGGCCTTTTCGGCTTCCTTGGCAACCTCGGCATCGGTCGGCGCTTCGGGATTGTTTTCGGACGCCACGCGCGGGCTGGGTGCGGGGGTCGCGTCCGGCACCGGCGGTTCAGGCCGGTCCTCGCCAGCCTGATCCTCGACAGCGGGCATTGCGGTCGGCGGCTCGATCAGAACGCCGACGTCAGGCGCGGGCGGCTCGGGCTCGGTAACCGGTTCGACAATCGCCGGCGGGGGCGGCGCGGGTGTGGGTGCCGGTTCGGGCTGCAGAATTGCGACCTGATCTTCAGGAACTGTCTGCTCGGGCAGCGCGGGTGCGGCCACGGCAGCCTTGGGCGCAGGGGCCTGCATGGACAGGAACTCTTCGGTAGAAATCAGTGATACGTCTGAAATCTGCACGGTCTGCACGTCCTCGCTCCCCTCAAACAGCGGCGATAACAGCGCGGCCGCGATAATTACGGCATGCGCGCTGACGGATATTTTCGTGCCGGTTTCCACTGCACCGGCCTACTTCTCTGGTTCGTTCAGGGTCGGCCCGCCGCCATCTGTCACCAGACCGATATCCCGGAAACCGCCGGCATTCAGCGCGCCCATCACCTGCATTACCACCTCGTAGGAAACCGCCCCGTCCGCGCGCAGGAAAACTTTGTCGTCCTGCCGTTCCGCCGCGATGGCGCGCAGTTTCGGGATCAGCGTTTCGCGGTCGATCTCCGTGCTTTGCAGCAGCAGCTGCCCATCGGAGGAAATCGCGATGGTCAGCGGCTCTTCCTTTTCGGTCGGCAGCGGCGTCGCCGCCGTTTTCGGCAGCTCGATCGGCACGCCCACGGTCAGCAGCGGCGCTGCAACCATGAAGATGATCAGCAGCACAAGCATGACATCCACGAAAGGCGTGACGTTGATCTCCGCCATCGGCTTGCGCCGGGCATGGCTGCGCCGGCGCTTGCCGCCCGATCCGCCTCTGTCGACTACACCAGCACCCATCGCGCGCGCCCTAACTGTCCAGTTGCCGCGACAGGATCGTCGCGAATTCGTCTGCGAAACTGTCGTAACCGCCGATGATCCGGTCGGCGTCGGCTGACAGCTTGTTATAGAAAATCACCGCGGGGATTGCCGCCAGCAGACCCAGCGCCGTGGCGACCAGCGCCTCGGCGATGCCCGGCGCCACGACGGCCAGGTTGGTGTTCTGCTGGATCGCGATCTCTTCAAAGGCGTTCTTGATGCCCCAGACCGTACCGAACAGGCCAACGAAAGGCGCGATGGCGCCCACCGTGGCCAGAAAGGTCAGCCCGTTGTTCAGACTTTCGGACTCTTTATTGATCGCCACGTCCATCTTGCGGTCGATCCGCGCCTGTCCGCCGGGGATCAGCGCCCCGTCGGCGCGATGCGACCGTTTCCACTCGACCATGCCGGCCGAGAAAATCTTCTCCGCCCCGCCGCGCGGGTTCGGGCCAAGCTGGTCGTACAACTCGTCCAGCGGCTCGCCCGACCAGAAGGCCCGGTCGAACAGCTCGGAATCGCGGCGCGCGATTCTGTAATTGATGAATTTCTGGATGATGATCGCCCAGGACCAGATGCTGGCCGCCACCAGGATCAACATGACCACTTTCACGACGAAAGTGGCCCTCAAGAACAACGCCAGCATAGAGAAATCAATCTCTTGCGC
>JBFFQS010000165.1:0-4873 GCA_041573315.1 Amylibacter sp.
CTGCTGGTCGCCTCGGGACGCGGCGTTTCGGTGCTGCCGGACTGGGTGGTCGAGGATCAGAAATACAACCACGACATCGTTGCGAAACCTCTGACCGCTTCGGGCGTGACCCGCAGCCTCTATGCGGCCGTTCGGACCACATATCTGGAGTTGGGCTTCATTCAGGATTTCGCGTCGATCACAAGAAAGCGCCAGAACTCGTAAAGACGTAAATTGCCCTTGGGTTTCCTTCCGTCACCGCTTATAGAGCCGAAGTTCCGAACATCACCAGACTGGATACGATCCGATGACGCAATGGTCCGCAAATATAAACATCATGCTCAAGGCCGCCCGGCGGGCCGGCAGATCGCTGATGCGCGACTTCGGTGAAGTTTCCAACTTGCAGGTATCACGCAAGTCTCCGGGCGACTTTGTCAGCAAGGCCGATATCAAGGCGGAGAAAATCCTGCGCGAGGAATTGACCGAAGCCCGCCCCAACTATGGCTGGCTGGCAGAGGAAGGCGGCGAAACTCCGGGCACAGACCCGACACGCCGCTGGATCGTCGATCCGCTGGACGGCACCACCAACTTTCTGCACGGGCTGCCGCATTGGGCGATCTCGATTGCCTTGGAACACAAGGGCGAAATCGTCGCCGCCTTGATCTTCAACCCTTCGGCCGAAGAGGTTTTCGTCGCGGAAAAAGGCGGCGGCGCCTGGTTGAACGACCGGCGCATTCGCGTATCGGCCCGCCGTGACATGAACGAAATGCTGTTTGCCTCCGGCCTGCCCTTTGGCGGCCACAAGGGCCTGCCCGATACGCTCCGCGACCTCGCCCGCGTCTTGCCCGGCTGTTCCGGCGTCCGGCGCTCGGGCTCGGCGGCGCTCGACCTCGCCTATGTCGCCGCAGGCCGGTATGACGGATTCTGGGATCGCCGCCTGAACATCTGGGACATTTCCGCAGGGCTGCTGTTGGTCAAAGAGGCCGGCGGGTTTGCCGAGGCCATTGACGAAGGAAAGAGCCTCGAAGACGACAGCGCCATCATCGCCGCGTCGAGCGAGGCCTTTGACCGGTTGGCCAAGTTGATCCGCGACAAATAGGCGGATTCTAGCCTGGCGAATTAACCACCGCCGTGCCCGCCCGAAGCGTGCCTTTGGCGCGATCGAGCCGCAGATAGGCGATGCCCCTTCCGCCTGACTGGCTGTACAATGTACCCACCGCTTTGCCGTCTTCGGTCGTGATCTCGGATCCGACCGGCGCCGAGCCTTCGACCTGAACGGTCCGCAATCCCTTGCGCAACTCGGTCTTGTGTTTCATGCGCGCGGTGACCTCCTGCCCGACATAACATCCCTTGCGGAAATCCACACCGTGCAAGGCGTCGAATCCCGCCTCCAGAATGTAGCTGTCGTCGGGGATGAGTTCGACACCGGTTTCCGGAATGCAGTGTTCGACGCGGATGGCCGTCCAGTCTATGGCCGGATCACCCGCCTTTTCCGCATCATAGGATCGCCAGCCGAGCGCCGGGTGCCGTGGATCGGCAAATGCGCCTGCAGGCGGCGCGCCCAATCCGCGGTTGACCTTCAGGTCAGTGCCTTTGATCGTCACGTCGGCGCGTAGCCGGTACATGGTCAGGCGCTGCGCCAGCGCCGCCGCGCGGTCCGCCTTCACGTCCAGCAGATAGCCGCCATCGTCCTCGACGAGGAAGAAATCGAACAGGTATTTGCCTTGCGGCGACAGCAAGGCGGCATAAACCAGCCCACGCTCCGCGGCCTTAAGGTCATTGGTCACCAGATCCTGTAGAAACCGTTTGGCATCGCCTCCGCCAATACGGAGGACCGTCCTGTCTTCAGCCCATTCTGCGGTCATTCGATCAACTTCTCCGTAAACTCTCATTGTCAGGTCGCATTTTCCCAACACATGCGGTATGTAGCGCGGCAGCGCAACCAAATCCACGGCACAATGACAGCTCCGATCTCGATTATCATCCCGACTTACAACTCCGTTCAGGGCTTAGGCCCGACGCTCGCCTCGGTTTTCGAGGGCGTCAGCAGCGGGCTGGTCTGCGAAGTCATCTTCGCCGACGGCGGGTCGAGTGACGAAATCGAAAAGATTGCCGGCGACCTTGGGGCCGAGTTCGTCAGGAGCGCAAAGGGACGCGGCACGCAGATGGCCGCTGGCGCGCAGGCGGCCAAAGGCGAATGGTTGCTGTTCCTGCATTCCGACACAGCACTGTCAGAGGGCTGGGCGCATGACATACGCAAGCACATGGTCGAGAACTATGACCGACCCGGCTATTTTCGGCTCGCGTTCGATGCGGATGGTTTCGCTCCTTGGTTCGTTTCCCGCTGGGCCAACCTTCGCGCTGCACTGTTCGGTTTGCCATATGGCGATCAGGGACTGCTGGTCTCGCGTGTGGAGTATAACCGCGCCGGCGGCTTCGACGATATTCCCCTGATGGAGGATGTACGGCTGGTACGCCGCCTGTCGCGCCCTCGCCGTATCAAGGCCACGGCCACCACATCTGCCGAGCGCTACGAGACCGACGGCTGGTTCCGTCGCGGCTTCAGGAACCTGACGACACTTTTGTTGTATTTCCTCGGCGTCCGGCCCGAAAAACTGGCGAAGCGCTACCGCTAGAGTCCAAACCGCTTTGCCAGAAATTCCAGTGGCGAAGTCCACTTGTTATTAGACACGAAGCTGCGTTGCCGGGGGCTTCGCGGACGCGTCGGCGCCATATTGAATTGCAGGTTGTAAAGATCGGCGTAAATACCTTGCTTTGTCAGCAGGTCCTCGTGCGTGCCGAGTTCCTTTATCATGCCCTTGTCCATCACAACTATCTGATCCGCATGCATAATTGTCGACAGGCGGTGCGCGATCACCAGCGTGGTGCGGCCTTCGGACAGACGTTCCAGCGCATCGCGGATCGAGGCTTCGGATTCCGCGTCCAACGCGGATGTCGGCTCGTCCAGCAGCAGGATCGGCGCATTGCGCAGTATGGCGCGCGCAATGGACAGACGCTGGCGCTCCCCGCCCGAAAAGGCGCTTCTCGACGGGTCTATCTTGGTGTCATAGCCATCTTTGAGATTTTCGATGAAGCCATCCGCGGAGGCCGCCTTGGCTGCATCGATACACTCCTGCCGGGTGGCGTCCGGCCGCCCGAATGCGATGTTCTCCAAGACCGTCCCCTTCAGCAGAATGCTGTCCTGACTGACGACCGAAATCTGGTCGCGCAAAGATGACAGGGTAAAGTCGCGAATGTCACGGCCATCGAGCTTGATCGCGCCTTCGGTTGCGTCAAAAAGGCGAGGCAAGAGGTTGAAAATCGTTGTTTTGCCGGCGCCGGAACGCCCAACGAACGCAAAGGTCTGGCCCGGCTCTATGGCCAGGTTGATGTCCTTCAGTGCTTCATAGCCGTCAGGATATTGGAAGCCGACTTTTTCGAAGGTGATCCTGCCTTTGGCCTTCCCGCCCTCCGGATATTTGAAATCCCCGTCCCGGATGAGGTTTTTCGCGTCGAACAGGCTAAAAATCCGTTCCAGCGCGGCGACCCCCTGCAACGCACGGGAATAGGTATTGCCCATCTTCTGCGCCGGGTTGGTGGCAACGCCGAGCGCGGTCAGCAAACCCAGGAAACCGGCGAGGTCCAGTGCGCCTGACCGCATCCGCCAATCCACGAGGTAAAGCAGCGCCGCGACAGCCAGACCGGCGGCAATTTCCAGCATCGGCGAAACAGAAGACTGCCATTTGACCAGAGACACGCGCAGGCGGTACAGCGACCGGAATACGGCGTGTGCGTTGCGCAGCATCCTGTCCTCGAGCTGATATGTCCGGACCATCCGAATACCCGCCAGACCCTCGTTTACGGACTCGGTCATTCCGGCAATTTCGGCCTGGGTCTGCGCGGAGATTTTGCGCACTCTGGCACCGATCATACCCACAGGTCCGAATGCCAGCGCAAATATCAGGATGAGTCCGAGCGACATTGCCCAGTCAATCGACAGCATTACGGCAAAAGTCGCTATCAGGGTAAACACGGCGGTGATGCCGACAAATACGTCCAATGCTGCCTGACGGGCCAATTCGATATCCGAAGAAAAACGCGACGCCAGCGCCGCCGGAGCCTCGGCCAGCAGGTGCCGCAGGTCCATATTAACGAGGCTTTCGAACATTTTGTCCTGCATATCGCTTTGAACGCGCGACAGGACCTTGTTCTGAATGACCGACCGGAAATACTGGCTCAGCCCGCGCGTAACCGTCAGGGCGATGACACCCAACGGCCCCCATATCGCGACGCTGGCGTCGCCGACGGTGAAGGCGTCAATGACATATTCGATGAATTTCGCATAACCGGCGGAGGCTGCGGCGACAATCGCCATCAGGAGGACCGTGAACCAGAGAATCCACTTGTGCGGCCGCATCCAGTCCCGCCACATCCGACCGTAGGCCGCGCGGACGGACCGTTCTTTGTTTTTCTGCTTCGCCATACGGTTCCGGTCGCTTCGTTCCTTGGGAACAGACTCTTACCATGCACATTGCACTTGTCCAAGGCAACCGTTCCTGTCTAACCTGATAGCTCGGCGACCAGCGCCGGTACAATGAACATCCACAACGCCCGGACCCGTCGAATGTCACTGAACTTTGGTCGAACCCTGCTCGCGATCCCCGGACCATCGGTTATGCCGGACCGTGTGCTGAGCGCCATGCACCGGGCCTCGCCCAACATCTACGAAGGCGATCTGGTCGACCTTGCCGAGTCGCTCTATCCCGACCTGCAAAAGGTCGCGCGGACCGAGGGCGACGCGGTGATTTATATCGGCAACGGCCATGCGGCGTGGGAGGCCGCCCTCTGCAATACCATGTCGCGCGGCGACCGCGTTCTGGTCCTGTCAACAGGC
>JBFFQS010000166.1:0-4868 GCA_041573315.1 Amylibacter sp.
GCCCTATGATGAATAGGGCAGTTTCCGCACTTTTCTTCAGATGACCCTTTGAAATAAATTGAGCTTAAATTCATATTGCGCTCACACTCTTACCATCAGCAAAATGCCGAACTAGGAACTTAGTCCAGTTAACCGTCTGACTTGATTTAGATCAAGGTTTAATGGAACTCAGGGGCGTAATTCTTGAAAATGACGAATAACCGAATCCTAGAAGAACTGGGTGTGTATACCAGCCATGCGCCAAGGTATACAAGCTACCCGACAGCGGTGCAGTTTCACAACGGCATCGGTTCGGATTTTGCGAAATCCGCACTACAGAATCTCTCCACTGACAAGCCGGTTTCAGTTTACGTGCACATTCCCTTTTGCGAACGGCTTTGCTGGTATTGCGCCTGTCGTACGCAGGGCACCAAGACCCACCTGCCGGTTTCGGGCTACCTGTCTGGTTTGCTTCAGGAAATCGAGATCTTGCGCGAGGCCCTGCCCGAAGGGATTAAAATGGGCCGAATGCATTGGGGCGGCGGGACCCCGACGATCCTGTTACCCGAAGAGGTCACGACATTGGCGCAGGCGATACAGACAGTTTTTCCGATCGATGAGCTGTTCGAGTTCTCCGTGGAAATCGATCCGACACTGGTGGACAAGGACAAGATCGCCGCCTTGTCGGCCGCTGGAATGAACCGCGCCAGCGTCGGAATTCAGGACTTTGATCCAAAAGTCCAGAAGGCGATCGGCCGCTTGCAAAGTCTGGAGCAAACGGCGGATTGCGTCGCCGATGTGCGGGCCGCCGGGGTCAGGTCTCTGAATGCCGATATCCTGTATGGCCTGCCGCACCAGACGCCGGATAGCGTCGAGCAGACTTTGCGGCAGGTTCAGTCGCTCGACCCGGACCGTATCGCACTTTACGGCTATGCTCATGTGCCTTGGATGGCAAAACGCCAGCAGATGATAGACGAAGCGACCCTTCCTGACGGACCGGCGCGGCGCGTGCTATTCGACCTGATGGCGGAGCGGCTCGAATCCTCCGGATACGACCCCATCGGGATCGACCATTTCGCCAAACCGAGCGATACGCTGGGAGAGGCGGCGGCGACCGGGCGCCTGCGCCGGAATTTTCAGGGCTATACGACCGACCGCTGCGATACCCTGATCGGACTGGGCGCCAGCGCCATATCGAAATTCAACGGCGGCTACGCACAGAACGCCCCCAGATCCTCGCACTATCTCAGAATGATCAGCGAAGGTGAGCTTGCGATCCAGCGCGGCGTGGCAATGACCGAAGCGGACAAGATGCGGGCTCGTGCCATCGAGATGGTAATGTGCGACTTCAAGCTGAACAAGCTTGAACTCGAGGAAGATTTCGGACCGCTGGCGCATACCCTGGATGCCGACATCGAGGATATTCTTGTTGAGTACAAAGGCTTTGTCGAGCCAACCGATACCGGATTTGCGATTTCCGGCAATCAGCGCGCACTGGCCCGTCTGGTTGCCCAGAAATTTGATGCTTATGCCGGCGAAGGCGGCAGGTACAGCGCGGTCAGCTAACGCCTTTCGCGGCACCGAACCCGCCACCGCCGGGCGTTTTCATCTCGAACACATCGCCTTCGCGCATTTCGGCCGAGGCATTTCCCGGCAGTTCCTGAACCGTTCCATCTGACCGGATCACACGGTTTTCACCAACCGCACCCGGCCCGCCGCCGTTCACGCCGAAGGGCCGGGTCTTGCGGTGCGAGCTTAGTACGGTCGCCGTCATCGGCTCCAGAAAACGCAAACGGCGCAGGATGCCCTCGCCACCATGATGCGCGCCCTGCCCGCCCGAGCCATGCCGGATGGAGAACTCCTCGACCCGGACCGGAAAACGGCTCTCCAGAACTTCTGGATCGGTCATGCGCGTGTTGGTCATATGGGAATGCACCGCATCGGCGCCGTCGAAATCCGGCCCCGCGCCGGTGCCGCCGCAGATGGTTTCGTAATTCTGATAGCGCTCGTTGCCATAGATGAAATTGTTCATCGTTCCCTGCGATCCCGCCAGCACGCCCAACGCTCCATACAGGCAGTCGGCAATCGCCTGGCTGACCTCGGTATTGCCGGCGATCACCGCAGCCGGATATTTCGGATTGATCATCGAGCCCTCGGGAGCGATGATTTCCAGCGGTTTCAGGCAGCCTTCGTTCATCGGAATATCGGCGCCGACCATTGTACGGAAGACATAGAGCACCACGGCGCGGCAAATCGCGTGCGGCGCGTTGTAGTTGCCCCGGTCCTGATCCGACGTGCCGGTGAAATCGATGGTGGCGCTGCGGTTGTCGCGGTCGACCACGATCCGCACCTTGATCCGAGCGCCGCTGTCCAGCGGATAGGTGAACTCCGCGTCTTTCAGGACGTGCAAGACCCGCCGCACGGACTCCTCGGCATTATCCTGCACGTGACCCATGTAGGAATGCACGACTTCCAGCCCGAACTGGTCCACGATCTTCAGCAACTCGGCGACGCCGGTGGCGTTCGCGGCGACCTGAGCCGACAGGTCGGCCATGTTCTCGTCGATGTTGCGGCAGGGGTAAGGGCCGGCGGCCAGCAGGGCGCGGGTCGCGGCCTCTCGCATCTCGCCCCGATCCACAAGTTTGAAATTGTCGATCAGAATGCCCTCTTCGGAAATCGTGGTACTGTCCGGCGGCCCCGACCCGGGTGTCGTACCGCCGACATCGGCATGGTGCCCGCGAGAGCCGACGACAAAGATGATGTCCTGCCCCTGCGCATCGAAGACAGGCGTTATCACCGTTATGTCAGGCAGGTGCGTGCCGCCGTCATAGGGGTTGTTCATCATAAAAACGTCGCCGGGCCGGATGTCGCCACGGTTGCGCTCCAGTATCTTACGCACGCTCTCGCTCATGGACCCCAGATGCACGGGCACATGCGGCGCATTTGCCACCAAGTCGCCGTCGGGCGTAAAAATCGCGCAGGAAAAATCCATGCGTTCCTTGATATTCACCGAGTAGGCGGTGTTGGCCAGCGTCGCGCCCATCTGTTCGGCAATCGACATAAAAAGGTTGTTGAATACCTCGAGCATAACTGGATCGACCGAAGTTCCGATAGCCTCCTGCCGCCGCAGGGGCACGACACGGCGCAATACCAGATTGCCGCCGTCGATAATCTCCGCCTGCCAGCCGTCCTCGATTACGTTGGTGCCGGTCGGTTCGGTCAGGATGGCAGGACCCAGGATACTGTGGCCGCGTTTTAGCAAGGCACGGTCGATGGTCGGTGCCAACCGGCGTGCGCCGTCGGAATAGATCTCGACCAGTTTGTGGTCCTCATTGTCGGGATGGAGGTGCATTTCGCTCACCGTGGTCCGATCGGCCTCGGACCCGGTCTGCCCGATGGTCTCGGAGGAAAGGACGTCGATGATCAGATCCCGGTCTTTCGGCACGAAGCCAAAGCGCAGCTTGTGCGCCGCGTTGAAGGCCTCGCGCATCTCTTCCGGCGCGCCGAAAGGCACCGGGATCGTCTGGTGCGAGCCCTTGGTGCGTATATGCGCGGTGCGCAACGTGTGGATATGGTCAGCAGAAATGCCCTGATCCAGAACCTCTTGCGTGGTAGCGGCGTCGATGCGGTCAAAGACATCGGCCGCTTCCGCCACCGCGTTGATCGGTTGCGCGAACTGGAATTCCTTCAGCGCGCGGATATCGGCCAGCCCCATGCCATAGGCCGACAGAACCCCGGCAAAGGGATGGATGAAGATGGTTTCCATGCCCAGAGTATCGGCCACCTTGCAGGCGTGCTGCCCGCCTGCCCCGCCGAAGCAGTTAAGCGTGTATTTTGTGACGTCATAGCCGCGCTGGACCGAGATTTTCTTGATCGAAGTGGCCATGTTCTCCACGGCAATGCGCAGAAAACCCTCGGCGATGTCGAACACGCTCTGGCGCGTCTGGCCCGTTTCTGCCGCGATACGGTCCGCCAGTTCGGCAAATTTCTCTTCAACGATACCAACGTCCAGAGGCTGATTGCCGTTGGGGCCAAAGACATGCGGAAATTCTTCCGGCCGCAGCTTGCCCAGCAAGACGTTGCAATCCGTCACCGTCAGCGGCCCGCCTCGGCGATAGCAGGCCGGCCCCGGATTGGCGCCCGCGCTTTGCGGGCCGACCTGAAGGCGTCCGTTTTCAAAGGTCAGGATCGAGCCGCCGCCTGCGGCCACGGTGTGTATACTCATCATGGGAGAGCGCATGCGCACGCCCGCGACCTCGGTTTCCAGCGAGCGTTCATAGCGGCCCGCATAGTGGCAGACGTCGGTGGAGGTACCTCCCATATCGAAACCGATCAGCCGATCGAACCCTGCCGCCTCTGCGCTGCGCACCATTCCGACCACGCCGCCTGCGGGGCCGGACAGGATTGCGTCCTTGCCCTGAAACAACTCGGCGTCGGTCAACCCACCGTTCGACTGCATGAACATCAGGGACGTATCGCCGCCAATGGCGCCCGCGACCTGCGCCACATATCGGCGCAGGATCGGCGACAGATAAGCATCTACCACCGTGGTGTCGCCGCGTCCGACGAGCTTGATCAGCGGGCTGGTTTGGTGGCTCAGGGATATCTGGGTGAAGCCGACAGAGCGGGCGATCTCGCCGACCTCGTCCTCGTGATCGGGATACCTGTATCCATGCATGAACGCTATCGCGACCGAGCGATAGCCGCCGTCATAGGCGCTTTGCAATGCCTGCCGCACGTCATCTCGCGAAGGTTCTCTCAGAACCTCACCGGAGGGGGTTACCCGCTCATCCACCTCGATGACGGAACTGTGCAGCAGTTCCGGCAGCTGAATGTGCAGGTCGAACAGGCGCGGGCGGTTCTGGTAACCAATACGCAGGAGGTCGCGC
>JBFFQS010000167.1:0-4847 GCA_041573315.1 Amylibacter sp.
GCGAACTGGACCTTCCGCATCATGCTGGTTCTGGCCTGCGTTCTGGGCGTGAAGACCTATATCATGGTAAATATGGGGCCAGAGGCTTACGACGCGCGTATGGCGGAGCTTCAGGCCGGCGACAAATACCAAAAGATGGCCTTTGCCGTGATGCGGCCCGATCCGTTGACCGGAAAACTTCAGGAATTACTGGGTGATTATGGCGTTCTGACGCCGAAGCCCGCCGTGCAGGAAGCCGCGTCGCTGCCTGTCGTCGAGGCTCAGGCGGACCCGGAAAAGCAAGAAGCCGGCTCTGTTGATGTAGAACCGGCTTCAGGATCGTCAGGTGTTGATGGTGTGTCGAACTGATCCGACTCACACATCGCTGGACAGGTCCAGTGTTCTGATTTGAAAGCGTGCCAGACCGATATCGGCCAGTTCGGCGTCAGTCAGGTTCATCAGTTCGGCGCGGGTTGCTTTTTCGGCTTTTGCGGCTTGGTAACGGTTCACCATATCCTGAACGCGGGCTGCAATGCGCGAAGCCAGAACTGCGACCGGCGATACATTTTGAAAGTCGTGTGTAACGGCCATTTTCTATATTCCTCTGCAAATGTCCGAATGATCTCGGATAGCGCCCATCTAGTGCTGGGAATCCCTTCGCACAATCCATGTTTGAGCAAAGCCGTATTGCGTTCTTTGCATAGGTCGGGACAGGGCGCCGGAGGATTTCAACGGGTCGTCGGGCGGCGTTCGTTCGGGGCCGGGCCCATGCCGATGCCCTTTAAATGAAAGAAGCCGGTTCCATTGTCAGGGAACCGGCTTCAGGATCATCGTTTGTGTCGTTTAAGTCGGCCAGTCCCGGCCTATGCATTTTCGGACAGGTCCATCGTTTCAACCTGATACCGGCTCAGTCCGATGTCGGCCAGTTCCCGGTCTGTGTAGGCGCGCAGTTCGGCGCGAACTTCGTTTTGCTTGTTCCAGGCCCTGTAGCGCGCGGAGAGTTCCTCAAAGCGCTCGCTTGCCAGCGAGAAGAGTGCGGCAATCGGCGAAAATCGTTCGGAGTTTTGAAATACAGTCATTGTTCGTTTCCTTCTTTTTCGTTCGAATGATGTCGAACACTTGTCAGGATAAGCTGCATGCCCCCGCATACAACAAACGTTCCTGCATTGCCGCGTTGCAATGAATGCATGGCCGGACCGCGTTGCCGATGTCCGACACATGTCCGTGGAAAGTGAGGCGTCGGCCAAGTTTCCCTTTTTAAATGTTCTTGTTTCGTGCTATTGCACTGGCAACAATAAAAAAGGGCAGTGGCACAGATGCGCGTCATCGGAATTGATCCAGGGCTGCGGTGTATGGGGTGGGGTATCGTCGATGCCGCAGGCAACAAGCTGACCCATGTGGCCAACGGCCAGTGCAGATCGCTTGCCACGGACAGTCTGGCCGACCGTCTGCTGAGCCTGCACGGGCAACTCAGTAAAATCATCGAGACTTATAGACCCGATACGGCGTCGGTCGAGCAGACCTTCGTCAACAAGAGCGGCAGCGCTACGCTGAAGCTGGGGCAGGCGCGGGCGATCTGTCTGCTGGTGCCCGCGCAATTCGGGCTGAGCGTGGCGGAATATGCGCCGAACGAGGTGAAAAAGGTCGTGGTCGGGGTCGGTCATGCGCAAAAGGGGCAAGTCGATCACATGGTGCGCCTGCAACTGGCGGGGGTCGAGATCGTCGGACCGGACGCGGCGGATGCGCTGGCCATCGCGCTGTGTCACGCGCATCAGGCGCGGTTCGCCGGAAAACTGGACGCGGCGGTGGCCCGCGCGCAGGGCGCGGCGTGAGGAGGTTGGCATGATCGGCAAGATTACCGGACGGGTGGATTATCGCGGCACGGATCACGTGCTGGTCGATGTGCAGGGTGTCGGCTATCTGGTCTATTGTTCCGACCGCACGCTGGCGGGCCTGCCGCCGCGCGGCGGGATCGTGGCGCTGTATACCGACCTGCTGGTGCGCGAGGATAATCTGCAGTTGTTCGGCTTTCCGACGCTGGCGGAACGCGAATGGCACAAGCTGCTGACCCGCGTTCAGGGCGTCGGCGCCAAGGCGGCGCTGGCCATTGCCGGAACGCTGGGGACCGAAGGCGTATCCCGGGCGATTGCGCTGGGCGATGTCGCGGCGATCAAATCCGCGCCGGGCGTGGGGCCAAAGCTGGCGCAGCGCGTGGTTGCGGAGCTGAAAGACAAGGCTCCCGCCATCATGGCGATGGGCGATGCGGGCGCGGAACGGGCGCAGGCGCATGACGACGCGGTGATCGAGCCCGTGACCGGGGAAATCGCCGTGGCCGAACGGCCCAGGGTCAGCGCTTCCACCGCCAGCGCGCAGGCCGATGCCTTGTCGGCGCTGGTCAATCTGGGCTATGGACAGGGCGATGCCGCCGGAGCCGTGGCGCAGGCCTCTGGCGACGATCCACAGGCCGGCGCGCCGCAGCTGATCCGCGCGGCGCTGAAACAACTGGCCCCGAAGGGGTGATCCGATGAGCGAACCCGATCCGCTGTTGCGGCCCGATCCGAGCCCCGAAGACCTCGACCGAGCGATGCGTCCGCAGTTGCTGGACGAGTTTGTCGGGCAGGCCGAGGCGCGGGCCAACCTGAAGGTGTTCATCGAGAGTGCGAAAATGCGCTCCTCGGCCATGGATCACACGCTTTTTTACGGCCCGCCGGGGCTGGGCAAGACCACGCTGGCACAGATCATCAGCCGCGAATTGGGCGTGAATTTCCGCATGACCAGCGGGCCGGTGCTGGCCAAGGCCGGTGATCTGGCCGCGATCCTGACCAACCTTGACGCCCGCGACGTGCTGTTCATTGACGAGATTCACCGGCTCAATCCGGCGGTCGAAGAGGTGCTCTATCCGGCGCTGGAGGATTTCGCGCTGGATCTGGTGATCGGCGAAGGTCCGGCTGCGCGCACCGTGCGTATCGAGTTGCAGCCCTTCACGCTGGTGGGCGCCACGACGCGGCTGGGCCTGCTGACGACGCCGCTGCGCGACAGGTTCGGCATTCCGACGCGGCTGGAGTTCTATACCACGGCGGAGTTGCGCTCTATCGTCGAGCGCGGCGCAGGGCTTATGCGTGTCGGGATCGACGCGGATGGGTCGGACGAAATTGCGCGGCGGGCGCGCGGGACGCCGCGGATTGCGGGCCGCCTGTTACGGCGCGTCGCCGATTTCGCGCTGGTCGAGGGCGACGGCGCGATCACGCGGGATGTGGCCGACCGCGCGCTGGTCCGGCTGGGGGTCGATGACTTGGGGCTGGACGGGGCCGACCGGCGTTACTTGAAGCTGTTGGCGGAGAACTATGGCGGCGGGCCGGTGGGGGTGGAGACCATCGCCGCGGCCCTGTCCGAGGCCCGCGACGCAATCGAAGAGGTGATCGAGCCTTTCCTGCTGCAACAGGGCCTGATCCAGCGTACCCCGCGCGGCCGCATGCTGGCCGCCAAGGCTTGGATGCATCTGGGTCTGGACGCCCCGAAACCAATGGTCCGGAACGATTTGTTTGAAAGTAAGAAATGACACAGAAGGATGTGACGTCACCGGACGGGATCGCCCGTCTTTTCGGGACGGAAAATGGCTATCGCTTTGCCCGCTGGGGTAGGCCGATCGCGCCGGTCGTGTTCGGCACCGATGACGACTCGCTGACCCATATCAAGGCCGCGATCACCCAGACCGTCGATGTGACGGGCCAGAAAACCGTCGAGACCGATCCGGAGCTGGGATCGAACTTCATGTGGTTCTTCTGTTCCGAATGGGATGAAGTGGCAGAGGTTCCCGATCTGGACAAGCTGATCCCCGGTCTGGACGGGGTGCTGCAAAAGCTGGAGGCGCAGGATGCGAACCAGTACCGCTATTTCGCTTTCGATGGGGAAGGCGGCATCAAGTTCTGTGCGGTTCTGCTGCGCCTGAAAAATCATGTCGCCGAACTGCCGGTTCAGGTGCTGATCACCGGGGAGACGGTGAAATCGCTGCTGCTGTGGTCGCCGCAGGCCTTTGCCGAGGACAGCCCGATAGCCGTTGTAAAGGAAAACGGCATCTGTATCGTCAAACCGGAATATGCGGCGCTGATCCGGGCGGCCTATGATCCGGTGATGCCGGTCAGCGCGGACGACCCGTCCCACGCGTTGCGCCTGTCGGCCCGCGCCGGCCTGTTGTTGAAGGAATTGACCGAATGACCCACAAGTTCCACCTGCGCGTCTATTACGAAGACACCGATATGGCCGGCATCGTCTATTATGCGAACTACCTGAAATTCGTGGAACGCGCCCGCAGCACCATGGTGCGCGAAGCCGACATCGACCAGAACGAGATGAAAGACGATTACGGACTGGTGTTCACCGTGCGTCGTTTGCAGGCGGAATATTTCGCGTCCGCGAAAATGAACGACGAATTACGGGTGGAAACCAACGTTCAGCAACTCAGCGGCGCGCGCATCGTGTTCAGCCAGGACGTTTATTGCGGTGACGTAATGCTGTTTTCGGGAATTATTACAGTCGCTTGTGCCACTCTGGACGGCAAAGTCGCGCGGTTTCCGGCAGAAATTCGCGCAAAACTGCAAAAATCCGGCTTGTAAACCGCCATTTCTGTCGGAAACATTAGTGTTCTGCTACGGTTCACGTTAAAGTAATCGGAACAAAACGGTTGCCGGACAAACGGCGGCCACAGGCTTATGCGAGCGGGAAATATGGAAACAGAAGCACTTGCTGCTGCGCAAGAGATTGATTTCTCTATGCTGGCGTTGTTCTTGAGGGCCACTTTCGTCGTGAAAGTGGTCATGTTGATCCTGGTGGCGGCCAGCATCTGGTCCTGGGCGATCATCATCCAGAAA